>JAJDDP010000168.1 GCA_029260235.1 Phycisphaerae bacterium
TACGAATTCCCCAACCTTTAGTTCCTGCGTTTGTGGCCTCTGCTTAGCGTCAACCAGGACGAGAGATATGACGAGGGCCATCTGGAGCAGGTCAAGTAATATGGTCAGCTTGGCTGCGGTATCGGCCCATACCTCATCCCACCCGGTTACCCGGGCACTACGCCTTTATTGCCGCAGCTATCATAGCCCGCACAAGTGGGCGAGGCAATCACCGCCCGCTTTGATTCGATCCTCGATTCAGCGCCGAGGCCACCGTTTCGGGACTCATTGCCCAATCGCTACTTTTTATGGGAACCCTTGAGCATCCACTGGACCTCTGCGTCCGCGAGGCCGCCAGATAGGCGGTAAGTGCGCATTCGACAACTCCGGACATGTTGCTCGTTTCGATTGCGGACTTGTCGTCGGCGGGATTATCAGGCGCTGGGTTAGGCGAGGAACAAGAGGACATAAGCAGTCGCCAAGGCGATGTGCAATGCGGCGAAGGGAATCGCCAGTTTCACAAAACGAACGAATGACATGGCTAAACCATTCTTATGAATGATGGTCACAGCCACCAGTGTCGAGGCTGAGCCGATGGGGGTGAGGTTGCCGCCCAGGTTGGCTCCAAATACCACCGCCCACCAGAGGGGATCGGTCGAAGCGGTTCCCTGTGCCTGAAGAATCTTGGCCAACATGGCTGACAGGGGTATGTTGTCGGTGACCGAGCTGAACGCCGCAGAGGATACCAGGATGGCTCCTGTTCCCGCCCCGTGCCCGATGACCTCGTTGAGGCCTATGATCTTGGCGAGTCCCACCCCGATTAGATCGAGCACCATCGCGTGCTCCATCACATTGATGACTACGAACAAGGCTGCAAAGAACCCCAACAAGTCCCAGTCCATCGCCCGATAGAACTTGTCCACGCTGGATTTGTAGCGGACCAACATGATGGCTGCAAAAGCCAGTGCGACGAAGCTCAGGCCCAGATCCTGGATCACGGGCAAAATCGATGTGGTCGCGATGGTAATGATGAACAGAACCAGCGTAGTGGCTCCGAACCAGAAGAAGCCGCTGCTTTCGATCCCATCGTTCTCGTCGAAGCTGCTGACAAGCAACTCAGCCTCCTTCTTTTCTTCGGCACTGTGCAGCTTTGCAATGCCGAACATCTTGGCGCCGAGCATGATCGTGCCGATGGTTGCGACCACCACGAATGGAGCGGACTTCGTGAAAAACATCACGAAGCTGATCCCTGCGGCATTGCCCACGATGATGTTGGGGACCGAGCTGATCAGCGTGAGTAGGCCACCAATGTTGGTCAGCAGGCCTTCAATCAAGAGAAAACCAAGCAGCAGATTCACGCGGCCCAGCTTCTTAAGCGAAACGCCGGTCAGCGAGCCGACGATGATCATCGCGGTCACGTTGTTTAGCACGGCTGAGAACACCACCGTCATCAGCCCATAGAACCATAAGAGCCTGCGCGGATCGCCCTTGGAGGCCTTGGTAAGCTTGATAGCAATCCAGGTGAACAGTCCTGTCTTGGAGGTGATATCGATGAACAGGCTGGCGCCGAAGATCAGGGCGATGACTCCCCAGTCGATCGCTGGGATAAAAACGGGCAGTTCGACCGTGTGCCCGTGGGCAGAATCGAAAGGTGGGAGTTGGACGAGGAACTTGTGATCGGTGAATTCGTACAGGTGGAATACGTTGGCTAGGAACAGGCAAACCAGAGCAAAGACTACCGCGATGATCGATTTCTTGGCGTGGATCTTCTCTTCCAGCGCCAAAGAGACAATCAGCCCGACCAGCAAAGCAGAGAAAACCAGCGTAGTCCCCAAGGGCACCGCGCCCTGGGCGGGGATATCTGCGGATGCAAGGAGCACACAATTCATTTTGCGAGTAGGCCTTTCTTCATTGAGGGCGTCGAGCCGCTATGCTGACGATCAGAGCATCAACAGAGGGATTTGGCGCAACTCCACCGCCAATGCGTAGGCCATTCCGTGCATGGCCAGCTGGTCTTCGTCCTTGGTGTTCAGTACGAGCAGATCCACCTCGTGTTGTTCGATCAACCGCTTGTACTCAGACAGCTTATGTCCGAACACGATGAGATGTTCGACCTCCACATGCGTTCCCGCCGCGCGTAGTGCCTCGATGCAGCCGTCGATGTAATCCTGCGGTTCCTTTAGCAATTGCTCGCGCACAGCCTTGCGAGCCTCATCGGTGTCGATGGTGGGAATCTTGGAGATGACCTCCATGTAACGCACGAAGGTGGCTTCGTCCTCCACATGCGTCAGCCACATGGTTCCGCCGTCCTCCACAAAACGAACCGCATAATTCACCAGTAAATGGTCGCCGGTCAGGTGATCGGCAATGGCCATCACCGTGTCGCTGTCTTCCATCGCGTGGCCCGCGGATCGTTCTGCTTCGGGATGAGGCAGCAGCATAACGGGCACGTCGGTATGCTGAGTCAAGAGATCGACATGGGCCCCCAAGCTGTAGGGCCATTTCCAGGCACTGCTGTGCAGGTTGCGGTAGGTGCAGATCATGTCGGGAGCTGCCGATTCGACTAGCGACAGAAGCTCGCCGGCCGTTTGAAATTCAGGTCCGTTCACATCGCGCCAACGGACCCCTTCGTCGAGACTCAGCACCTTCAGGAATTGGCGAGTCCGCTCGCCGAACTGTTTGGCGTCACCTTCATCGCAATCCGTCACCACCAGCACCGATTCGATATTGACCCGTTCGTGCCGGAAAACCTCGCGCGACGCCGAGCGAAACATGCTCTCAAATTGATCCACATTGGTCATGATTCACACGCCTTTCAATGAAGCACGCCGGCCCCGTTAGAAGCGCTCTGCGCTCGCTGCTTCCCAGGCTTCGACGAAGGCTCCGCAAGTGGAGCTTGTCCCCTCTGACGACAACAACAGCGCTCCGGGTTCGAGGTATTGATAAATCCGGCCATAGTCCTGGACTTCGGTTGGGCTGATACGCCGTTGAATGTGTTGTGGTCGCAACTCGCCCGGGTGGGACAGCCCGGCTGCACCGAGAATCTCTTGGAAGCTGTTGACCGTGTTTCGATGATAGTTGAATACCCGCTGTTTCTTGCTGGCTACGTCGAGGCCGCGCATTAGATCTGGGTGTTGCGTAGCTACGCCTACCGGACAGTGATTCGTGTTGCACTTGAGGGCCTGAATGCAGCCAAGTGCGAACATCATCGCCCGAGCAGAGTTGCATAGATCGGCGCCGATGGCAGTCCGCTGGATCATGTTGAAGCCGGTCACGATTTTGCCACTGCAGATAACCCGAATCTTGCTGCGCAGGTCACAGCCCAGGAGAGCGTTATGCACGAAGAGAAGCCCGTCAGTCAGCGGCATACCAATCGAATTCGAGAACTCCATCGGGGCGGCACCGGTTCCACCCTCTGCGCCATCAACGGTGATGAAATCGGGAACCGTTCCGGTCTCAACCATGGCTTTGCAGATGCTGAGAAACTCGCTCGGCTGTCCGACGCAAAGCTTGAAGCCGGTGGGTTTGCCGCCGGACAGCTCGCGCAGTTGTACGATAAAATCTAGCAGCCCCTTCGGCGTGGAAAAGGCCTGGTGACACGGTGGTGAAAGGACATCGCGCCCCAGTGGAACGCCTCGGATCTGAGCGATCTCGCCGGTCACTTTGTTTCCCGGAAGGATTCCGCCGTGTCCAGGCTTTGCGCCTTGCGATAGCTTGATCTCGATCATCTTGACCGATTCGAGCTTGGCTGTTTGTGCGAATTGGTCGGGATCGAAGTTGCCATCGAGGGTGCGGCAACCGAAGTAGCCGGTTCCGATTTGCCAGATCAAGTCTCCGCCGGGCTCAAGATGATAGGGGCTTACCCCGCCCTCGCCCGTGTTATGGGCAAAGCCGCCGAGTTTCGCGCCGCCGTTCAAAGCCAGGATCGCGTTCTTGCTCAACGAGCCGAAACTCATGGCTGAGACGTTGAGCATCGAAGCCGCATAAGGCTTGTTGCATCGGCCCTCACCGATCAGGGTGCGTGGCTCGCGCTCGGACGGGTGTTCAGGAGTCAGGGAGTGGGCGATCCATTCGCTGCCCACCTGGTGCAGATCACGGATGGTGCCGAATGGGCGCGTATCGGTGGCAACCTTCGCACGCTGATAAATCACGCTGCGCAGTTCGCGGTTGAATGGCCGCCCAGAGGTATCCGACTCGACGAAGTATTGCTGAATTTCGGGACGGACAGCTTCCATCCAATAGCGTGCCCGGCCTATGACTGGAAAGTTGCGGATTACCGCGTGCGACCTCTGGCAGCTGTCGAAAACCCCGAGCAGGATGAGTGGCCCGATGCCCACCAACGCCCAGAGTGCCGCGGGCCAAACCAGCGACAGCACTCCAATGATCGCGACGCAGGTCGCCGAAATCAGCCAGAATATCTTCAGAGGTGACACAGTTCCCTCGAACTCCTGGCGATCACTTCGCTGGGCAATCGCAGGCTAATTCTATTGGAAGCGGTTGGAAAGCGAGTCGTTCTGCTCCGTTTTCCAACGGAGATCATTTAGAGTTGGTCGTCCTCTCGTAGACCGTCTCGACGGCTTTGCCTTCCTGCCCATCGGGGGTGATGTTGTAGGCCGTGATGGTGAGGTGATCTTCGTCGGTCATTTCAAACTCGGTCCTCCAACTCCACGGCTTATGGCTAGGACCCATGCTGTATTGCCCTGTCACGGAGAAGCCATTTTCGGTCCTCTCGCCTTGCGAGAACAGGATGGCATAGTTCATGTGGAAATCGTCGAACCATGATATCTGGAACTTGTTGTTGAGCGCGTCGAACACGATGGTCTCTTCGCCGGCGCGGGGCTTCCCCTTCATCGATCCTTCGTAGATGTGCCGCACGAAAGGCCCCCCCAGTACCGTTTTGAATTCGCCCTTGATACTTGATTCGTCAGCGAGTTTTCCTGGTTCGAACCACGTCTTGCAAGTTCCTTCCCAGTTACCGATGACTGATTTTGGAATATCCACGCTCTTGTTCTCCTTTGCGCCGCTACCGTGTAAGAACAGGCCCACGGGTTCTTGGCAGCGATCTAGCCGACGGGTACGACCAATCAACAATCAGGCCGCAATCGTAGCCAAACGGACCGCCCAATTCCAGGGAAAACATTTGCTTGCAGCCTACTGCACAAGCTGTCAGCTTCGGCGATGGCTGGGCAGCAAGCCTGAAGGTGATATGGAATCGGGCGCTATCGCCTCATGTTGCCAAACAGAGCATGAGGCCTACTGCCGGCTGCCGCCTAGGAAAGCCGACGCTGTGGGGCTAACATAAAGGGTTGTACGATTTCCAAGAGCAGGTGCTACCTATGGCAATGATTGAAGGCGACAAGCTTCCCATTCTGGCCTCATCCCGCGTTCTTCTTCGCTGGCTTGAACACCGCGATGCGGCAGCCCTGTTTGAAATCTATTGCGATGATCAGGTGATGCGCTACTGGAGTTCGTCGCCCTGGACTGACCCTGGCGCTGGACTCGAACTGATCGAGAGCATCCGGCGCTACTTTACGGAAGGCACGCTCTACGAATGGGGTGTCGCCCGACGCAGCGATGATAAGATCATCGGCACATGCACGCTGGCCCAGGTTGATCCCCAGAACCGACGTGCCGAAATTGGCTTCATCCTGCGACAGGATCATTGGGGTCAAGGGTACATGTCAGAGGCCACCCGCACATTGTTCACCTTCGCTTTTGAGGAACTGGGACTGCATCGCGTTGAGGCGGACGTCGATCCGCGCAACAAAGCTTCCATCCGGCTACTTGAGAGCCTGGGGTTTCAGCGCGAAGGGTATCTCCGCGAGCGCTGGATCGTTGGAGGGGAGATCAACGACACGGTATTCTATGGGCTGCTACGGCGCGAGTGGTCAGCAAGCCAATAGGCCCACTACGTCAAGGCTTTGGGTTAGCGTACGGCGCAAAAGCGATCAAGTTTGACGCGCGGAGTCAGGTAATCGTCGCGCAGCGGTTCAGCGTGGCAGAGATCAGTAGACAGGTATTTCTTGTTCGAATCTGGCAGA
>JAJDDP010000169.1 GCA_029260235.1 Phycisphaerae bacterium
GTATCATTCGCAGCCTACCCAACGAATGACGGCAGCGCATTGATCACCGCTCAGCAACTGCCCGCATCGATCAACTCAGATGGCAACGTAGATTTGGCTGAGCACGTGGTGATCGACATTTGCGCCGTTCGCCTCGACAAAGCCCTTGAAGACATCAACCAGGACTGTGCAACCGACGTCGCGGATCTGTCATCTTTGGTGTCCTGCATGGCAGGCCCCACGGCCGGGCCGGACGCAGCCTGTCCGGTCACCGCCTCCCCCGACATCAACTCGGATAGCCATGTAGACTTGGCTGACTATGGGAAGCTTCAGTTAGCGTTCTGAATCAGTTACTGATCCCACCGGCAAGATGCCGGTGCCACACACGAAACGACCAGACCTCAGCTGATTCCTAAACCAGGATGACTTGAACGCCTCCGGGTTCGAGCATCACGTCAAGGCCAGCGTGCCTCAGTTGCATGAAATCATCGGCTTTACCGATGGCGAACAGGCTCCGGCCTTCGGTTCGGCCACCAATGCGCTTGGCAAGGCCTGCCAGAACGCAGCGTCTCCGTTGTTTGAAATCGATGTTGGCCAGTACCAGCAGCGCCTGGCGTCTTCGCCGAACGGTCCACCCCAGGGCGAGGATCTTGCGTTGATTCATGGCTACCTTCGGGCGGAAGTGGTTCTTGGGATTCTGCAAGTCGTCCAAGAACTCCTGACGGACTAGGCTCACCCTATGAAGTAGCTCGATCATCCCCACCGCCCCCGCATTGTCCCAATGCAGCGCGACACGGTCGAAGAAACCCAACTTCGCATGGTACGGATCGGATTTCTTGAGCGCAAATTGACCCGGTGGTTGCGTGTCGAGCCCCAGGTTCAGCGGCTGACGTTCGAACGACTCCATGCCGCTGTTGATGAAGGGCACCGCGCCGGGCAAGAAGTGATTCAATGTCGCAGCCAAGCGGGCAAACCGCTTCTGGCCGGACCGGGTGACCGATCTTGGCGTGTCGGGAGTCTCTGCCGCCGCAAGCGACGGTAGCTTGGCCGCAGGCAACACTTCGTTGCAGAGTCGATGGAATTCCCCTTCGGCAGCGCGAGGTTGCATGTACCACGAGGCCCCAAGGATGGCGTTGTATCCGTCCTTGCGGGCAGCGGCTGCCTTCTCGTAGGAGAACTCCTCAGCCATGAAGCAAAAATCGGGATCCTTGCGGCGCGGCTTCTCGATGATCATGTTCTGCAAGTCCGGCGGGAGGGCGTGGCCCATATCGACGCGAGCACCGTCGATTCCGAACTTTTGGTAAAAAGGCAAGATGCCTGACAGCAGCGTCCAGAGAGAAAGGTTCGGCTTCTTGCCCGGGAATCGGCTTGCCTTGATCGTATCTGTAAATACATACGGCGCTTGCGTAAGCGGGTCAGGCAGGTGCTTCACCGATGCGGCTGGATGATCTCGGAAAAGGCGCAGGAATGTCACATCTGACCACGGCGGCTGGGTATCGTTGACGCAATCCGAAAAACCTGGCGGAGTGATGACGCCGAATTCCTTGGCGATTTCTCGCATCAAGTTGTCCGGCGGTTTCTGCGCACACTGCTTAGCGAATCGCTTCCACCGATCAGGTTGGGTTACGCTGGGCGCTTCTCGAAACCAACTCAAATGTCGGCGGAGGGCTTCCTGCTTGAACATAGGCGCCAATTGCGCAGGTCTAGGTATCGAACCTTCGAATTTCTCGATCACCGGTGGGCCGTATCGCCCTGCGACATTGCGATCAATCCAATAGAACCAATCGGGGTGCTCAAGAATAAGGTCGCTATCCCGCGAAGCCGTTCGAGGGGCTAGATCGACCATGACCCGAATCCCCATTGCGTGGGCTGCTTCTACGAAGGCGCCGAACTCAGTGTCCACGTCGGACGGGTCTTCGCCGATCAGCCGGTCGTGCAGGTCGGCTTCGAGTTCAAAGAAATTCTTGGCTGAGTAAGGACAACCCAACTCGCCTTTACGAAACGCCCGGCTGCACTTGGTTACCGGTAAGAGGTAGAGCGTGTTGATCCCCATGTGCCGCAAGAGCGGAAGTAAGAGAATTGACTTGACGAAGGTACCTGTATTCGTCCAGCGCCCCGGACGAAGGCTGCCGCGCCCGGTGTGATCCCAGGCACTGCTTACCCGGACGAGCATGCCGTAGATCGTTGCTTGCTTGATCCAGTCTCCCCCCCGCTGTGCCTTGACATTGATGGACTTGCCGCGTCTACCCAGGCTAGGCCCCGCGATTTGAGAGAAGCTCTTGCCCGAGAGACGTCGGCCAGCACGGGCCGGCAGGATCACCCGATGGAGTAATTGGTCAAGGAAGTCGAAGGGATCAACGGCAATCTCGCCCTTGGAAAGAGAGCGAGCACGATCGTATCCCCAGCAACTCCACGCAGCCGGAATTCGGTACTTTGATGCCCGTGGCTGCTCTGACGACTGCCCCAGCCGGTGATGAAGAACGTCAAGAAACCCCTTCCTCGATCGTCGCATTCTTGTTGAGCTCCTCCGGAATTCCCCGAATGAAGGACTTCTGTCCCATTGCCGCCTGATTCTACGCTTGAATTCCGATAATCAATGCCTATTTGGCCTGGCCACGAACGATTAAAGTGGTGCCGTCAATTCTGCACCCCAAGAATAATGTCGTTGGCGATGCAAAAAAACTAGGCAATGCATTGAAAGAATGCAAACGTTTCTGCTACTATAGCAGGAGCAGGTGACTGGAGCGATGCGGAGGTTGAGGAAGCATAGCCCGCCCGTTTCTCGTTACCCCATTTTGAGTTGTGCGATTGATTTGGCTGGATAGGCAGCCATCGCGCTTGCATTTTGAATCTAGAGGATTGGGTACAAAGGAGCATGTGATGAGAAAGCTTTTGGCGTTGGCTGTCTTGGTTCTAGTCGCAGGACCTGCATCGGCCACGGTTTACAATGATGCGACCGGCGACCTCCACGATGGATCGGGGAGCGGCAGCGACTTCACTGGGTTCACGCACTTGGACATCTCCAGCGTCGAAGTCACCAACGATTTGACCAACATCACCTTTGCCGTATCCGTGGTCGGTGACATCCAAGCCACCGACTGGGGCAAGTACATGGTGCTGATCGACAGCGCCGTCGGCGGGGATTCGGCTGGCAACGGCTGGGGTCGTCCGATCACTATGGCTGACTCTGATTATTGGCTCGGTTCCTGGATTGATACTGGCGGGGCCTACCAGATTCATAGCTACGATGGCGCAGCTTGGGGCCAAGACGCACAGAATGCCATCGGCATCAGCCAATTCACTGCAACGATGACGATGTCTCTCGCCTCACTTGGCGTAGCGCCTGGTGACAGCATCCTGTTCGACGTTTATTCGAGCGGCGGCGGTGGGACAGATGGCGCAATTGACGCGCTTAGCACGGGCACGCCAAGCGTGCTTGATTGGGGCGACCCGTTCAACACCGCGGTACCCGTCAAGTACGATGTAGTTCCCGAGCCGGCTAGTTTGGCTCTGTTGGCCATGGGCGGTTTGGCCTTGGTTCGCCGACGTCGCTAGAGGCGCGTCGAACCCCAGACAGTGCTTCACAGCGGCTTGTACTCTTGAGTGAGTACAAGCCGCTTCTTTATGGCCAGCCCACCAATCGGACTTTCTGGACAAAACAACGCTGAGCGCCGATACCTTGAAGAAGCAACCTTGATTCGAGGGTAACCTGCTTCACCAGGGGATCGACATGGTCAAAGAAGCGGCATCATCAACCAAGCTGGGCTCAACTGAAGATACCTCTCAGGAGCAGCCTCGTCTTACAGCTTCCAAGCGGCGCTGGTTCATTTTGCTCAGCATGGTTCTACCCATCGCGGCTGTTCTCTTCTCCGAGGGCGTCTTGCGGCTGAGCGGGCACGGCGGCTATGTCCCCACGGTTCGAGAAGTTGGAACCGAAGGTGGGCGTACGCTGGTGATTACCGATACGAGCGGTGCTGCTACCTACTTCGATGCCAGCAAGACCTCTCCGGGTTCGGTGAACCAGTTCGACTTCTTTGATCCCAAACCTTCAAACACAATTCGCATCGTCCTGGCCGGCGGGTCAGCTATCAAAGGCTTTCCCCAGCCGAGAGGATTTGCACCTTCGGCTTTCTTGGGCGAGATGCTCAGCGATGCTTGGCCTGATCGTCGCGTCGAGGTCATCAATCTAGGCACCACAGCCGTGGCTAGCTTTCCGGTGCTGAGCATGCTGACGGAGATGCTCGAATACGATCCTGACTTGGTGGTTATCTACTCAGGTCATAACGAGTTCTTTGGCGCTTACGGCGTAGCCTCAAGGCACTACACCGCCAGCGCGCCATGGGCGATGAAGATCGGGCGGGCATACGGTTCCACAGCCTTGGGCCAGTTCCTGGCAACTATTCGGACGAGCGAGCGTTCAAGCGGCGGCAAGGCGCTCATGGAGGCTGTTGTCGGGCGGGCGTTCATCGGTTCTGACAGTCCACTCCGAGAAGCGGCAGCGCACAACTTGTACACCCACATCACAGAAATGATTCAGCATTGCCAAGCCAAGGCGGTCCCTGTCATTGTCTGTACGCTAGCATCCAATGAACGAGACTTGGCGCCCATCGGGACGTGCGATGATTCAAAGCTGGATCCCGCAGATCGCGACCTCTTGCCGCTCTCCTCCGAGCGATTTAGCCGCAGCCAAGCGACCGCCAAACTGGCAGCCGATCTCGAAACAGCGCTAGCCAACGATCCTAATCACGCGTTGCTCCATTATCGACTGGGGCAGGTGTACGAAGCACTGGACGAATCGGCAGCCCTGGAGCACTATCGACTGGCCCTTGATCTGGATCCCATGCCGTGGAGGGCACCGGGGAGATCAATCGATGCCATTCGCCAGGCGGCTCACGACCACGAAGCAGTGTTGTGTGACGTGCAGCAGGCCTTTCGCGATGTTGATCAATTCAGCGTCATCGGCGAAGACCTCATGGCTGACCACGTCCATCCAACACTCAAGGGCCAGTGGTTGGTGGCTAGATCAGTCGTCGATGCGCTCGGCTCGTTTGAGGGCAAGCTCCGCGTAACCAAAGCGGCACTTGATGAACTAGGCAGTTTTGATTTCTACGCCCAGAGGCTGGGCGACAACCGCTTTGATCGGCTCGGAGTGTTGGACTCGCTGTTCAAGGTTTTCGACGTACCCTTTATGAGGCAGTCAAATCCTGACGCTGTGGCACACGTCGAGCGACAGCTCAGCGAAGCATTGGCGGGATTGTCAATCACTACCAAGCGCCAGGTCGATAAATGGACGGATCCCAAGTCGCACTCTGGTTTCAAGATTCCTTTGTCAGGCATGGTGGCCCAGGTTCTGATGAGCCAGGGCAAGTTGCCCGAGGCTGAGAAACTTTTCTCAGCTGCACGCAACCATGTGCCCACCTACAGCGGACCGTACTTCGAGTATAGCTGCTTTGCCCTGGCCTGCCGTCGACAGATCCAAGGGTCGCTGTCTCAGGTCGATCAAGACCTCGCCAAGAGGACCATTGAACAAATCTCACTGTTCCTGACCCTTGCCGACAAGAGTTCGGGCCAACCCGAGCGGTTCATGGGACGCCTTTATCAACTTCTCGATGACCACATCTCGGCAATCAAGCATTTGCAAGATGCACGAGGGAAACTTGCGGGTGACAATCTGGTCAAGGCAGAGTTAGCCCTGGTAGCCTCCTACGCCCAAACGGGCGATCTGCAATCCGCTCGTCAGATTCTCAGTGAAGGCGCACTCCGCGGTGGCAGCAGTGCAGCCACCTACCGTCAGCTTCTTTCGCGGATGACCTCGCCGTAAAACATGAACCGCCCGCGACAGCCAGTTGGCCATCGCGGGCGGATGATTAGTAACTTTGGATTGTCAACGCTTTAGACGCTTAACTCAATCGCACATCGCTGTGCTCTTGGGCGTTTGCGCCCTCTTGCATTCACACTCCTTACGGAC
>JAJDDP010000170.1 GCA_029260235.1 Phycisphaerae bacterium
GGTGGCTCTGGTGGAGCATGGTTCTTTGACATGCTCTACTTCGTCCAGACGAGCGGACTAGCCATCTTCACCATCTGGTACATGGTCCTTCTGTTCCGCTATCTCTCCCACCTGGGCACAGCCAAGCGCTATGCTCTCGCATTGGCTGAGGCTGAAGCGGCTGGGTAGACCTTGGTAGCCCTTGCTTGATTCTTATCAGCGCTCCGCTGCAATCCGCGCACGATTTGCGCGTGGGCAACTGCGCTGGCCTCGATCCTGGAGGTCACGCTGGAGTTCGCCTGTATCTGATCCACACAGCCTACCGATAGAGCCTGTGTTGTGATTCTTTGGGCTTGAATGGCATCACTCGGTAGGAGCATCGAACATGAAGATTCGACGGGTTAAGAGGTTTGGCTTGCGTGCTCGGTTGGCGTTGGTTGCTGTGGCTGCCCTGGGGTGCGCCGGGTGCGAGTTCGATGCCGAGGAGTTCCGCAGTGCCACATCAGCACCCTTGCAGTCAGGCCTCACCACTATCACCACGGGTCTGCTCGATGGTGCTTTTGCCCTCTATGAGCCTGATCCGGATAGCGGCGACGACGCATCAAACGCAACAGCCTCCGAATAGGCGGCTCGATCCTGATCCAACTGCACCCAGGGTGGCGCGCATCCCCTACAATCCCGCTGATCCGACTCGTCCGGGTTAATCGGCCCACGCAAAACGGTCCGCGGAGGGTCTACTCCCCTGCCGACGCGGCTTAGACTAGCGCCTTTACAGCCAAAATCTCATGTGGGTAGATACTTGCCGATGTGCAGCGCAGCTACTGCGCCACGGAGCGTACCAAGGATCGTTCCCATTTGGCGCGGTTGATTTCCATACGGCACATCCGATGCTCGGTCCCACCGGGACTGAAGCAATGGCGCTCATGCCCCGACACGGAGAACCCGACCGAACGGTAGCAATGAGTAGCTGGCTCATTGTCAGGAAAGACTACCATGGTGAGCCGGCGTGCTTGCGGAAAGAAGAATGCCCGCTCGGCAAGAAGGCGAATGAACTGCCGGCCTAGTCCGCGGTTGCGCATGCAGGGATCGACTACAACATGACCAATCCAGAGGTGTTCTTGCGATCCGCGCAACGAGTTCAGTTCAGCATAGCCGCAGGGCAATGATTCCCCGGCTTCAAAGAGCAATAGTGGTTCATCTTGAGGTTTTGCCCAGCCCACAACCTTTGCCGCTGAGATGGGCCACGATGTGCTGGGCGCCAGACGGAACAACTCCTCGGGTGAGCGCACCCAAGAGGCTATCAATGGCGCGTAGAGCGGATCGAACCGCCGAATCTCAAGCAGACCGTCTGACACGTGGCTAAACCTCTCTGGTACCCATGCGATGTGTACACACCAGCATACTGATTGCATCGGTTCAGGCCAAGGGCTGCAATAGGCAAATAGCGGGCCTTTTCGGGCAGAATTCCACGCGCAGGGCCCAGACCGCAGATCACGACTCACTCAATTCTACTCAGGCCTCATGGCTAACACACTCACACTTGCTGCAAAGACGTTGACGTCGAAATCGTCGAGAACATTGGACGATTTCGTTGGGGAATCGTCCGCAGCTTGGGTGTTGTCACCGGAACAGCAATTCGGTGAACTCTTGTCCGTGCTCGTCTTCGGCGCTGAGCAGCCGCACGACGATCCTTCCGTCCGGCGATAGGCGTTCAGGTCGGCTTGGCTATCCATGATTTGTACGTCTGCGAATCCCGCTTCGATCAATTCTTTCTCATAAACCGTTAACGTCGTCGCGCCGGCAAGGCATCCGGTATAGGCAGCTACATCATCCTTCACCTCGGGTGGCAGCGGTTTTTTCAGGGCGATGTCACTGACCACGAATCGCCCCCCTGGTTTGAGCACGCGGAAAGCATCGCGAAACACTGCCTTCTTGTCTGGGGCTAGGTTGATCACGCAATTGCTGATGACACAATCGACGGAGGCGTCGGCTAGAGGGATCTGATCTATCGTGGCCAAGTGGAACTCGACATTCCCTGGGGCGGCGCCTTGGCCGAACTTGACCGCATTGCCTCGGGCGAGGTCGATCATCTCAGCCGTCATGTCGATACCGATGACCTTGCCATCGGCTCCGACCTTCTTGGCAGCCAGGAACACGTCTAGGCCTCCTCCGCATCCGAGGTCCACCACGACTTCGCCGGGCTGGAGGTTAGCCTGGGCCACCGGGTTTCCGCAGGAGAGGGCCATGTTCGCTTCGGCGGGGATTGATGCCAACTGCTCGGCGTCGTATCCAAATCCCTCAGCGACCGAATGCACCGTCTCGTTCTGCGACGAGCGACCGCTGGTGGCGAACTCCGCATAGCGCGAGCGGACCGTTTCGACGATTTTCTTGTGCGTGTTCATCTCTGTTGTCTCCATCATGGCTGGTTGATTGCTACTTGGGGTATTCGAATGCCGACAGCAGTCGCGGCGCTTAAGGATGCCCTCAAGTCGGGTCCGGTCAGCCTGGCAGACGTCGACATCGGCGAGGCAGGATCGCAGGCAGGAGATCAAGTCGCTTCCAAGTCCATCAGGCTCGTCGATGATCGCGTAATACTTCCACTTCCCCACCGGCCTAGCCGTCACCAAATCGGACCGCACCAGGTAGGCCAAGTGACGAGAAATACTCGGTTGAAGGACGCCCAACACGGCACAGAGATCGCAGACGCAAATCTCGCCGTCGAGCAACAAATGGAGTAGCCGAAGCCGCGTAGGGTCCGATAGGGCACGAAAAACAGTGTTGATGGGGCCTAGGGCCATCCTCGTATTCATCTATGTGAATATAATAACGGCCCTGACCTCAAAGTCAAGGCATGGGTTCGCCCAGCGACCAGCCCGCGGTTCCCTGCCGGTCGCAGTGCGGTTCGGTTTGCCGTACAGTCCCGCGACCATGTTTCCTTTTGTGATTGATAAGACTGATTCAAACAGCTACGCCCGGCGGGGTCTACTCACTACCCCGCACGGTGTGGTGGATACGCCGGTGTTCATGCCGGTCGGGACAGCCGGGTCGGTCAAGGGTGTTACCCCGGCACAATTGGCGGCTACCGGTGCCCAGATGATTCTGGGCAACACCTACCACTTGCGGCTTCGGCCCGGGCCTGAGATCGTCGCCGAGCTGGGAGGCCTGCATAAGTTCGTTGGCTGGGATAGCCCCATGCTGACCGACAGCGGCGGCTATCAGGTTTTCTCGCTGGCGGAGTTGAATGAGATCACCGATGCGGGAGTATCGTTTCGCTCGCACATAGATGGCTCGACCATCCGGCTTGATCCGGAGATCGCCATTGGCATCCAGGAAAAGCTCGGCGCCGATGTCATCATGGCCTTTGATCAATGCCCGCCAATTCCCTGCCCGCGAGAGGAAGTCGAATCAGCCGTCGAACGGACCATCCGCTGGGCTCAGCGGTGCAAGGATGCCCATAAACGCGAGGATCAAGCACTGTTCGGCATTGTGCAGGGCGGTTTGCACGAAGACCTGCGGCTGATGTGTGCCGAGCGACTGATCGAGATTGGTTTTGACGGCTATGCCGTGGGCGGGCTATCGGTGGGCGAATCTCACGACGAGATGGTAGCCATGCTGCAAAAGATAACGCCCCACCTGCCGGCTGATCGCCCCCGTTATCTGATGGGTGTCGGCAAGCCGAGGGACATCTACGAGGCAGTGCTACGCGGCGTCGATATGTTCGACTGCGTGATGCCCACCCGCAACGGCAGGAATGCCTCCGCTTATGTGGCTTCGGGCCAGTTGAAGATGCGAAATGCCTGCCACAGCCGGGATGATCGACCGATGGAGGCGGATTGCACCTGCTATGCCTGCAGCCATTTTAGCCGGGCCTACATCCGCCACCTGTTTTTGGCCAAAGAGATGCTGGGGCCGACGCTGACCTCAATTCACAACCTCCATTTCTATCAGCGGCTGATGCGGCGGATCCGGGAATTGATTCTGGAGGACAAATTGGGCACAATCCCCGACGAATTCCCCGTCGTGGGCATGAGCGACCGAAACGAGCCAGACGACCCACGCGACAACTAGCGGAAAGGCTACCTTAGATGGAATTATTCTCGCTGCTTCTTCAAACGCCGACCGGCGCACCCGCTCAGCAACAGGCTAACCCTATGGTCACCTTCGGCGGCATCATCATCATGGTCGCGGTGTTCTACTTCGTGTTCTTTCGGGCCAACTCCAAGACCAAAAAGAAACGTACCGACATGCTCTCGGGCATTAAGAAGAACGACAAGGTGATGACCATCGGCGGGATCATAGGGACCGTAACCTCGGTGCGGGACCGGGAGGTCACCATCAAGGTAGACGAAACCACCAACACCAAGATGACCTTCACCAAAGACGCTGTCCGAACCATCGTGACCGAGGAGAGCGATCTTACAGTCGAGGGAAGTTGATCGCCTTGCTGCCAGATAGATTGCCGATCAAATCGGAGCGAACGATCTTTCCTTCTTGACGGATCTCGATTCTTCGCGCACCGTCACTCATCATCTTGCCCGCCGACATACCCTAGGCTTCGTAGGGCTTTCATGGTTCTTATTCGCTGTTGGTCTGCTTCTCTGGGGTTGGGTCGCGGAATGGCTTTCTTCGCCTGTTTGCGGTAGCGCTCCATTTGCACTTTCCACTGCTGCAATCGATTCTTCAGAACGGCAACCCTCTCGGCGTCCCGCGCTGCCAAGTCGTTCAGCTCCTTCGGGTCAGCCACTACATCGTACAGCTCGCAGCGGTCATCCACTTCGGTGGTGATCAGTTTGAAGCCGTCGTCAATGAGGCAGCGCTGCGTGTCTCCGTAGAGTTTGCCTTCGGCGAAGGTGGGTAATGGCTTGGACGTGCCGGTGATCGTTGAGGCCAAGGCAGTCCCCGATAGGCCGCTGCTCAACTCGCCTAGGTCTGTCATTTCAAGAATGGTGGGCACGATATCGACGATGCGAACATCGGATTCGACAACAGCCGGCTCGAAGAGGCTAGGGGCCATGACGATTAGAGGCACGCGGTTGACTTCCCTGTAGAAGCTATGCCCGTGGCCAAAAAGCTGGTGGTCCTCAAACTCCTCACCGTGGTCAGCCGTGAGGATCACGGCTACCCGATCAAGATGCACATGCTCTTTGATCGCATCGAGAAGCCGCCCCACCAGGGCGTCGGTGAAGCGCACCTCGCCATTGTAGAGCTGTGAATTGGAGGGCGGCGTCCCGTCGGGCGACGGCGGCGGCGCGAAGGCTGCGGGCGGTGCATAGGGGACGTGGGGAGCCAAGAGGTGGACCCAGGCAAATATCTTTTCCTGCCCATGCACAGCCAGCCAATCGACAAACTGATCGACGAGTTTTTCATCGGTCACTGCCGTAAAATTGTTGGTGGCCCACGCCTGAAAAACTCGTTGCCCAGCCTCTGGCTTGATGCAGCCCAACTCATCCTTGCTGATTGGAAAGAAATATTCGCCGAAACCGCGGGCAAAGCTCTGGGTCGCATTCAGTGCCGGCTGGTTGACGAAGGCGGCCGTAGTGAAACCCTGGCCCTTCATCATTTGGGCGATGGTTGGCGCGTAGGGTGGGATGATCATGCTTAGCTGGGGGCGGTGCTGACGCCATTCGTGTCGGACCCCAGTCGCGACCGGCCTTTCCAGCATGCCCAGTTGGCCTGGATAGAGTGAGGTCAGCATGGCCCCCATGCTAGGGCAGGTCCAACTCGCCACGGTATGAGCCCGGGTGAAGCGGACGCCCTTCTCTGCTGCACGATCAATGTGGGGCGTCTGGTTCTCGGTGTAGCCATAGCAGGAGAGGCGGTCAGCCCGCAGCGTGTCGATGACGATCAAGATCACCGCATCCACGGAGGGGCTGGGCTGAAACTGCGGAGCAGGCAGGGTCGATAAATCCTCCGCCTGTTCGTAAGCGGTAAGGAATCTCCCAGCCACAAAGAGGACAATCAGAACGATCCCCCCAAGTATCCAGAGCGTCATGCTTTTTGCTGACCGAGTCGTCAAGTAAGCACCTCCAGAAACTATCCTATCGTAGGTCGGGTTGCCCTTTCAAGCTGCACGCACACTCAGAGGCAGGAGGGTGGCACGCGATCACGGTTGCTGCGGCGAGTTCGCGAGATGTGCCGGCGCGGATGACGTGCTCTTGGTCTTCCAGAAGAACAACAACACAACACCCGCCAACACGAGCATCGATAGGGCGCTGCCTATGGTGAAGCTGGTTGGGTGGAACGCGAAGATCACTTCGGAGGATCCCTTCGGCACTGGCACTGCCCGCATGACTTGATTGGCCCGCACTACTGCTGCTTGCTTACCATTTATGGTTGCGCGCCATCCGCTGTGCCAATTGTCTGAGAGCACCAAGGCCCCGGCGGCTGTTGCTTGCACCTTGATGATCACGCGGTCTGGTTCGTAGGCGACGATTTTGGCGAAGTCAGCCTGGTTGGGGTCTGGTTCTTCCCAGGTGAACGATTCGTCCAACGGTTCGTTGACCAGCATGTGTTCCTGCAGGTTGAAGGCTGGGTTGGCCATGTTTGATAGCGAGGTTTCTTCATCGGCGACCTTAGCTCGGTGAACGATGAAGGCCCTTGGTTTTGGATCGGGGTTGGCGTAGACCCATACGTCTTCGAATTGGCCCTTGAACTCCCAATCGTCAAAGCCTGAAAGGGCCTCTGCGCGGGCCCCATCCAACGCCCCGGCTGTTAGGAGGAATGTTCCGCCGAGTAGATCGTGCAGCTTCGAGTAGTTCTCAGTGCGGAACAGGGTGACGTATTCTCTTGGATCTTTGCGGTTGGCCCGGGCCATGTAGCGGCCATAGGCTTGGTCGATGAAAATGTCGTAGCCTCCGATATGCCCAATGCCATGTTGTGCCCCTCTGCCCGGACACATCAGCAACGGATCATCGATGATGCGCAGGCCGGGCTGGTCGTGCTTTTCAAGGAAGGCAACCAACTCGGTAGGCCATTCGAAATGAGTGGGCTGGGATGTGCCCAAGAATCGGTGCCCGAAGGTGTACAAGTCGCAGGCGACCAACGCTACGATGCACACGGCTAACCACCTTCGCAAGGACACCCTCAGCCCGGCGATGAGCAAAGCGGATGCGACGGCAACGATTAGGAGGGTGCGCAGGCCGTCGAACCGGACCAATTCAAATGCAGCCTGCCAATCGCCTTTGGACAGGCTGATGGGGATGTCCAGGTGCATGACGAACCCCCACCAGTAGTCGTGCCAACCAGCCTCGAAAAAACGATCAGCCACAGAAGCCGTGGCAACAACCAACAGCGGTATGGGGGCGATCAACCAAACCCAGGTCTTGCGCCGCGGCAAACCGCTCATCCACCGATCGAGCACTTGGGCAGCTAGTAGGCCTCCAAAGAGCGCGACCAGGAGAACGTACCGCCCTGCTCCGCGGAACAGGCTTGCTCCTGGGGTGAGTCGGGCAAAGATTGCGAAGACAGCGGTATCGCTGCCCAGTGACAGGCAAATGCCCAGGAGGATGAGTGTCGCGGCTGGCAACCACTCTTTGAAGGGGAGGACAAACGGAGCGGCTGCAACCAGGACAAGCGGGACCAGGCCTATGTAGCCCAGCGCTTCCCAGTAGGCCCACGAGCCAAAGAAGGGCACATCAACGCCATTGCCAAACAGGTTAGGCCACAGGTAGGTAAGCAGGTTGACCAGCGTGGAAGAATACCCGGCTGCAAAGGCTATGCCCCCGCCGCTTCGCTGGGATAGCTTCAACGTCTCGAACATGGGCAGCACTTGAACAGCTGCGATGCCTACGCCGATGAGGACTACCGCGCCCATCACCAGCACCGCCCGACTGCACTTGGTTACGAACGACGCTTTTGTTCCACCGCACGAGCGGTCCAGTACGAAGTAGATCCCCGCGCCCAGCATGCCAATGTAGATCACTTGGTAGTGTCCGCATAAGACCATCAGGCCACACACAAAACCCGCTAAAGCAATGCGCCGCCTGGTCCGGTGTTGGATGGCCTGATCAATTAGAGCGATGATCCAGGGCAAGTAGGCGACGGTGAAGAAGAACTTGCGATGGCCGGCAAAGAGGTGGCTCATCGCGAAGCCGGAAAGGGCAAAGGTGATGCCCATTAGGACTGCGGGGGCTGTGTGCTTGACGCGGCGCGAAGCGAAGAAGGCGGCTCCGGCTGCGGCGAACATAGCATGCAGGACGATGGCGAGTTTGATATCGAATAGCGGCGGCAGGAGCGCCGTCAGCCAGAAGCTCGGGCTAAGGTAACCATGCACCCCGGCTTGGAAGGGAATGCCGCCCAGATGGTAGGGATTCCAAAGCGGCAGGTCGCCCTGAGAGAGACGCGATGCAGCGAAAGCATGCAGTGGGTGCTCCATCCCCCAGATGTCGGTGCCCGATCCCCAGAAGGGCTGACTGGTGAGCAGCAGATGACCTGTAAACAACAAGGCGATGGCAGCAGCGATCGCCATGGCTAGGGGGGCGGGCGAGGTGTGTTCGCCTCCCAAGCTGGTGCAGCTGGGAAGCCGTTTTTCAGTTGCGATCGTCACCGATAAACAGCTCCCAAAGTTCGGCGTCACCCGGGGCTAGGTCGAATGGCAAAGACAATCGGCGGGTGCTGGGTTGGACGACTCGCCCACTAATCGTGTCGGAATTTGGCGAGACTTGCACCGCCCGCTTTGTGGCTAGGTCGTCGATCACACTCGGCAGATCGGCGGTCCCGCGGATGTATCGCTCGGTGCTCGCATTGATGAGCATGATGTAGCGTCTCTTGCCACCTTGAAAGATCATGGTTTTCAAATCTCGGCTGACCACGCCGAGCGGTTGAAGTTCGGTCGGGGTTAGCCGGGCCAACTTAATTCCCCAGTGGCTGGCCCGACCGGTGATTCGCCCCATGCCGGCCAACAGGTCGTAGCCGCCCCGATTCGATCCTTGGACCATGCCTTGTTCGTGTCCAGGGACCAGTCGAAATCCCTCGACGATCAATCCGCCGGTCAGGCCGAGGGCTAGGCCGAGGTGATAATCGCGGAGCCATCTGGCAGCTGACCGGCTGTGCTCTTCATCGATGAGCCTCTCACAGCGAAGCAGCATCACTCCTCCGTGGCTTTGCGGAAGGCCAAGGCCGGGACTCCGGGCCAAGTGGGTAATGCCGGTGCCATGTCCGCCGGCTGAGCCGGCGGGCCGATAGTCGATTGCGATGGTCGTGCCACCCGGCGAAGAAGCCAAGAAGGTGGCGCCGACTCGATCTGCCCGCTCTGCCGTAGCTTGGTCGACAATGTCGCCCACCAGCAGGATTCTTCCGGGGCCAGATGCCCCACCCAGCTTGGCAATACTAACCGGGCCAGCCGGGGGTTCGCCCGTGCGGACAAAGTATCCAGCATCAGGCGCCGCCTCCACGGCTGCGAGTTCGTGGCGCAGGGCAGACCCCAAGCAGGCGGATCGATTTTCTGGGTGAACACATCGGAGGAAAAGGGTGTCGAAACCGAGTTTCTGTATCTGTGCGAAGTCGTCATCGAGGCAAGTACCGCCTGGATCGGAGCAATCCATCAATGCTAGCTCGACGTTATAAGCGACGCCCACTGGGTAGGTCTTAGTGCGGAACTGGGTCGTCGGGGTTGAACATCCTGCGGTCGCCAGGGCTAACAAGCCCAGCAGGGCCGCTGGGATTCGCATCTTGACAAGGCAATCCAAGCCCACATAGACTCGCGCGGCGCGGGTTTTATCTGAAATTTGAATGGGTACCGCGTAATTCAAGGAACCACTCCGTTGATTCGAGAATACCTGTTTCGCTTCTGGCCCATTACGGGCATCGCGTTGGTTATCGGCGGCTGCGCTTCTGGAACGGTGGATATGTCTGATCCGCCCGCCCGCGACGCTCTGCGACTGCTCATGCCAGCCCAAATCATCGTCGAACCCTTCACCCGGCTCAAGAGTCTCGATGAAGATGGTCTCCCAGATCGTCTTCACGTCGTAATTAGGCCTATCGACTCCTTCGGTGATCCTGTCAAGGTTGCAGGGACCATCATGGTGGAACTGTACAAGTTTCGCCCGGCCTCTGGAGACTCAGCTGGGGAGAAGATCGAGCAATGGAACCTCAGGTTGGCTTCGGAGAAGGACCAGCGTCGATATTGGAACCGCGTGACCCAGATGTACGAGATTCCGCTCCTGCTCAAGCCGGAGATGCTGGCTGGGGCGATTTCGGACAAGTATCTGGTTCGGGTGACTTACAATACGCCTCTGGGTGAACACATGGTCGCCGACTACGCGTTCAGCCCCCCGACTGACCGTTCGCAGGGTCTGAGCCAGCCGTAAGTATGCAGCCTATTGAAGCACGAATGGATGACACCAGAAACGGGAGACAAGATGATGACATTTAGAAGACCTGTCCTTGGGGTTCTTGCACTGGCTTTGGTAGCCTCCCTGACCGGCTGCGCCGACAAGCTCACTCGGAGCCGCTTCGATATGGTGCTGGTGGGCCACGCCGAGCGCTACGACGTCGAGCAAACCCTCGGCGAAGACCACTACCGCGAAGTCGGGGATATGTGGCACTATGAACGCGTGGACAAGCACCTCAACGTGATGGTTCATTACGGCGAGGCTGGCAAAGTCACCCGCAAGGAATGGCACGATACACTCAACACGATCCACTACGATTCGGCTGAGAGCCCCGACGATTCGAGCACCTACGAATCGACCCGCGTGCGAACGATCAACGAATAGATCAGATCAGCGACTGGGGAACGACGTTTCATCGCTGCCAGGTCAAGCACGACCACGGTTTGCAGCGCCGGTTGTACGCCTCGATCACGGCTTGGTAAGCTGTACTCCTGTCGATAGGCAGCGGAGGATTCGCCGTTGCCCCGGGGGACGGCCAACTTGTGTCGAGACCGAAGATGGACAGCGAGCGTGCGCGACGTATCGACGAGGTTCTCAACGAAGCCCTGAAGAGAGAACCGCAGAAGCGTGCGGCATTCTTGGATGAGGCGTGCGGTAATGACCAAGCCATGCGGCAGGTCGTTGAGACCCTGCTGGCGCTACAAGATCAACGCGATCTTGAACTCTCAGACGATCCCGAGGCAGTCACGGATCCCGGCGGAGTCATGGCCCTAGACGGGCCGGTTCCTGTCGATGATATCGCCACACTGCCGGAGGGCGCATTCCCGGGATACGAGATTGTTCGGGAACTCAGCCACGGTGGGCAGGGGGTCGTCTATCAGGCCATTCAAGAATCAACCAAACGGAAAGTCGCCATCAAGGTTCTTCTCGACGGGCCTTATGCGTCGAACCCAGCCAAGCGGCGGTTCGAGCGAGAGATCGAGCTGGTAGCCAGCTTGAAGCACCCCAACGTCATCTCGGTTTTCCATTCCGGGCAGACAATCGACGGGCGGCAGTTCTACGTCATGGACTATGTTCGCGGCGTGCCGCTCAACCAATACGCCAGGGATCACGAGCTGACCCTCGAGGACATACTCGAGCTTTTCACCATTGTATGCGAGGCAGTCAATTATGCCCACCAGAAGGGTGTCATTCACCGTGATTTGAAGCCATCGAATATCTTGGTGGACGCCGACGGGACGCCCAAGGTGCTGGACTTTGGGCTTGCCAAACAGTTGGGCGGTCCGGAACAGACCTTAGTCTCCTTGACCGGTCAGGTAGTCGGCACGCTTCCCTATATGTCGCCGGAACAAGCCCGCGGGAATCCGGACGAGATCGACATTCGGACGGACGTGTACGCGCTGGGCGTGGTGCTCTATGAATTGCTGACGGGACACTACCCCTACCCGGTCGTCGGGCAAATGGCCCAAGTTCTTCGCCACATTTCCGAAACTGAACCCAGACCCCCGACTCGAAGCTGGGAGAGTGACTCCGGCGTAGCCCAGAGATCTAGGCGCAGGAAATTACGCGTGGGCGCTTGTCCTATCGATGACGAGGTTCAGACCATTGTTCTTAAGCTCTTGAGCAAAGAACGGCGGCGGCGATATCAAAGCGCCGGCGAGTTGGCCTTGGACATCACCCGCTATCTTGCGGGCGGACCGATCGAGGCCAAACGCGACAGTGTGGGCTATCTACTGCTCAAGGCCGTCGAGCGGCACCGCATGCGCCTAGCCGTAGCCGCCGCGATTCTGCTCATGGTATGCGTGACGGCGTATTCTACCTGGAGTTCGGTACGGCAACGAACCCTCGCCCACCAAGTCGATCAGAGGAACTACTTGCTCGAAGCCCAATCGAACATTTTTGAACGGAATTGGGTCAAAGCCATTGAGAGCATCAAGCTGGTCTTGGACGAGGATCCAAGTCATCTCGAGGCCTGTCTATTGCGCGTTCAGGTTCTGCGGGAAACGGGGCGAGCCGATGCCGCGTACACCGAGTTGCGGGCGCTGGCCCAAGACCACCCAGACCAGGGAGCGATCTACCACGCACTGGCAGAAATGACAGCCCAGTCCAATTCACCGGAGTCGCGAGACTATGTCCAGCGGGCGCGCGAGCTGGTCGCCCCCGGTTCAGCCGACGGTTACTATCTTCGATCACTTGGGACCATCGACAATGAAAAGGCTATCGAATTACTTGACCGCGCACTGGAGGAGGATCCCCTCTATTTTGAAGCGCGGATGGCCCGGGCGGTACGCCACTACCGCAGGCGAGAATTCGACAGCATGAGGCTGGACGCCGAGGTGGCCCGCTCGGTTCGGCCTGATGATGCGAAAGTCTGGCACTACCTCGGGCGGTCTTTGGAGAAATTGAACAAGATGGCCCAAGCGCAAGGTGCCTTCCGGACAGCCGTTCGCCTCGACCCCGATCACTTTTCAGCCCATCAATACCTTGGGCTTTGCAGTGAGCGTCTTGGTGACATAGAAGGGGCGCTGCGGGCCTACAAACGGTGCCTTGAATTAGACCCTAAGAGTGCTCCCTCCATGCTCTTCAATATCGGCCGGGCTTGCTCGGCACGGGGGAATGAGTCAGAAGCACTTGGGCACTATAGAAAAGCAGAATCGGCGGCTCGGGAGCAGGATGACCCCAGGGCCCTAAGAGCTGTACTCAACTCGACTGCGTGGGTTCTGCTCACCCACGAGGACCTAGAGTGCAGAGACTACGCCAAAGCCTTGAACTTGGGGAAAGAGGCGCTCAGCCTGTCGCCGGAAGCGGATCCCAATGTGCTGGGCACACTGGCGTTGGCTGAGCTCCGAGCGGGCGAGTTTCTCTCCGCCCGCGATCATGCCCTTGAAGCCTTGAAGTTGCGGCCGAACCTGCGCTGGTCTACGCTGGTTGTCGCCCGGGCTGAACTTGAACTTGGGAACTTCAAGGAGGCGGCCAAGTTCAAGGCAGAACTCGATTCGATGATCGGCGAGGGCAAGAATCCAGATGTTCGCCTGAGCCGGTTCGTCGCTGAATATGATCGACGCGTCGCGGGCCAAGATGGGTAGGGGATGCTATGGGCTTTTCAGCAAGTCGCTTGGGCATCGTGCTTCTCGCCTCCACGATCTGCGTGGGGTCACTCGACTGTTCATCGGGTAGCGGCGGTGGCGGAGGCGGCAGCAATGCTGGCGATGACGGCGCATTGGGTCGCCCGCCTATTGAAGGCGACGTGGCTGCACTCACCTGCGATCCTGTTATAGGTTGCGGTGAGGGCTTCACCTGCGTCAACGGTCAATGCCGGGAAGAGCCTAGCTTCGCGATGATGAACGCCTGCTTTCTCACATCTCGCAGGAGTGTTCAAACTGAGCAAGACGGGATCGACGGAAGCGCCGCGGCACAGGCCACTCCTAGGGAACCGTCTGACCCTATCGTTTTGCCTGATGACATCGACCAGGATCCTGCCGAAGGCGATTCTATGACCGACTTCGCCTTTGAAGTTGGCGCAGAATTAATTGCCGTTGCCTTCTTCCTCGAGGGCGAATCCGTCACAGGCGAGACCGAGTTGACTCCCGAAGGCGAACTCACCATCTCGTTCATCGCGCCGGCAGAAATCAGCGGCGGCAGCTTCGCGACAGCGGTCGTAGAGATCGCCGGAATTCCTGTACTCCGGCGGACCCTATTCGTGGACCAGCCAAACCAAGAGGTACTGACCCACGTGGCCTTGAGTGAGCTGGCCATCAGCGTATTGCTAGAGCAGACCGTGGTTATGCCGGATCTCCGCGTCTCATCCGACGGCGCACTTCTGATTGGTTTCACCATTGCCGGCGAAGTCGAATCGGATGATGTTGTATTGGTTGCTGCCGTAGCTGAATGCACGGGAGGTGTCATCGCCGAGAGCCACGTCCGCCTGGTCGATGATGTCGGCATGGCGACGCCGGGTTGAGCAGCCAAGGCCTCTACACCATCATTCAGTGCCAAGTCGGTGCGCCCAACGTACCTTCAAGGATTTGAATCGCAAGCGCTGAGGCTGGGTCAGCCACCGGGCCCCGCCGCCTCTGTCTTGGCAGATCATGGACTCGGCTCTTCCTGCTGAGTGTGTCGAATAACGCAAAGGGGCGATAAGAATCAGCCCGATCCAGGGCGGTGGCTGCTTCTGTGGGGTGGGAGGGCCGTTCATCCTGCGGTGAACCAGGTACGCCCCCCGGCCCACCCCTGTGAAAAAGTGGCGAAAATCGTTGATTTTCCACCTCGATGCGGGTATCCTCACCCAGCTTGTGCGTTCGCGCAGGTTGAGGCGGGGGCAGGTATTCGGCATGGGCCTCCCGACTCTGATTGGAACCCATCGACCAGAGGCAGTATCGACCCGGCTAGCTGCAGGTCGCACCTGCGGTTTGACGGTCGGTTTTTAGTGACGTGCTGGCAAATGGCAGCCTCTTCGGGGGGGCTGCATCTGGACTCTCTGCAATAGGAATGTCGTAGCAATGCAACCGTTGGCAAGCGTTCGAAACATCGGAATCAGTGCCCACATCGACTCGGGCAAGACCACCCTCACCGAGCGGATGCTCTTTTATGCGGGCAAGATCCACAAAATCCGCGAAATCAAGGGGGGCGACGGTGGAGCTACCATGGACTTCATGGAGCTGGAGAAGGAACGCGGCATCACCATCACCAGTGCGGCTACGACCGTCGAATGGGACGAGCACAGCGTCAACATCATCGACACGCCGGGGCACGTCGATTTCACGATTGAAGTTGAACGATCACTCCGCGTTCTGGATGGAACCGTCTTGGTGCTCTGCGCCGTCGGTGGAGTCCAGTCGCAATCGATCACCGTCGACCGGCAGATGAAGAGGTATCGTGTTCCGCGCATCGCGTTCATCAACAAGATGGATCGCGTAGGGGCAGACCCTGCCAACGTCGTCGGCGAGTTGGAGTCGAAGCTGGGGCACGTCACCGTTCCGCTTCAACTGCCCATGGGCAGCGCTGATGATTTCGCTGGCATTATCGACTTGGTCACCATGGAAGCGGTTTACTTTGACGGCGATGCCGGCGAGAAGATTCGTCGGGAAGACATCCCCGAAGAATTCCAGGCTGAAGCAGATCGCGCCCGCCAAGGCATGTTGGACACGATTAGCCTCTACGACGATGAGCTGATGGAGCACTTGCTGGAAGAGGAAACTGCTGAGGAAGACCTCGTCCATGCAGCCATTCGTCGCACGACAATCGCCCGAGACATCACACCGGTCATGATCGGAACAGCCTATCGCAACCAGGGTGTTCAGCTGCTGTTGGATGCGGTGCTCCGTTACTTGCCTTCACCTTTGGATCGCGTGGCTTACGCCAGCGACAACCACAATGAGGGTGCCGAAGTCGCAGTGACGGCCGACCCCGATGGCCCGATGGTCGCCATGGCCTTCAAGCTGGTCGATGAGCAGTTTGGACAGGTCACCTACACGCGGGTCTATCAGGGGAAACTGGCCAAGGGTGGGCAGTACATCAACTCAAGGACCGGCAAGAAGCAGCGGATCAACCGGATCCTGCGGATGCACGCCGACCACCGCGAAGACCTGACCGAAGCCTGGGCTGGGGACATCGTCGGCATTATGGGCATCGACTGTGCCTCGGGCGATACCATTTGCGAGCAGGGAATCAACTACGCCCTGGAGAGCATCCACATCGCAGACCCGGTGATTTCGCTGGCGGTCAAGCCGTCGTCCAACAAAGACTACGAGAACATGAGCAAAGCCTTCGCCCGCTTTATGCGCGAAGACCCGACCTTCCACTTCCGTCACGACGAAAAAACCAAAGAGAGCGTTATTTCTGGGATGGGTGAGTTGCACCTCGATGTGTACATCGAACGGGCTAGGCGTGAATACGGTGCCGGCGTCGAAGTCGGTGCACCCAAGGTTAACTATCGCGAAGCGCCGACCATCGAGCACGCATTCAACCACAAGCACAAGAAGCAGACGGGTGGTTCAGGCCAATACGCCCATGTGGTTGGCAAGCTGATTCCGCTGCCCGAAGACCATCCCGAAGACTATGAATTCGAGAACAAGGTCACCGGTGGGCGAATTCCCACCGAGTACATCCCTTCGGTAGACAAAGGATTCCAGATGGCCCGGGCGAAAGGGCCCTTGGGCGGCTTTGAAATCGTCCACGTCAAGATGCTGCTCGAAGACGGTAGTAGCCACGCGGTGGACTCGTCTGACTTGGCATTCCAAGTTTGCGCCCGCAACGCCTTCAAAGAGGTCTTCCTGAAGGCCAAACCCGCCTTGCTCGAGCCGATCATGCTGGTCGAAATCGAAGTGCCGACCGAATTGCAGGGCGGCGTGGCTGGCGACGTCTCCAGCCGGCGAGGCTTAATCACCTCGACCGAAATCAAGGCCAACGCCACGATTCTCATCGCCGAGGTTCCCCTGTCCAAGATGTTTGGCTATGCAACCGCCTTGCGAAGCCTGACCCAAGGCCAAGCCAGCTTCTCGATGGAGTTTAGCTGCTACCGAAGATGCCCCGGCAGCATTCAGGAGGAGATCCTGGAAAGCATCAAGAAGGCAGCCCAAGGGAAGGCGTAGGGAACGCCCAAGCCTAGTGCGGCTTCGCGCATGATCCGGCGGGAGGGCGAAGCTCCTGCTGAGTTACTCGCACCTGCACTCGGACGCGATCGAGTTCATGGACACTGCACCTTAGCTACATAGCTCAAATTCCTGATCGTAGGTAATTCGCAGCCTCGGTCTCTGGTCGTAGTCGTCAATAAATTCGCTGGACCGGGCTCGCATTGGGGGATCGCTAGGGTCATCTGGAACGATGATGAGATTCAAATCTGCACCTCCAAATTGTCCGATGCTCATGAACGGCTGCACGAGGGGCGTGACATCGACCATCACGTCGCCGATGGCAGACGCTTCGATGATCCCAAGGGCCTCATCGAGGTCATAGGTTGGGTTGATCTGGTCAAGGGGGGTGAGATTTTCAAAGACGATTCCACGCGAACCGGCCTGACTTATATGAACTATCAAGGTTGCTTGCAGGTTGTTGGCGTCCTCTGTCTGAGTGAAGTCAATCAGGTCCTGAATGAAAATCAATGCGAAGCGACCCTCTTGGCCACCCCATTGTAGATTGTCGTAGGAAGCGAAATCCTGCTCTGGATTGAGTGGGTCGATATAGGTGTCGTAGAATCCACGGTAGAAGTCACCTCGGTGGATGCCGCTAACGAGATTCAGAGGTGGCTGATCTTGACTTAATTCGATCCCCACATTCTGTGTGATAGTTCCGCACGAACCAACGTGATCCGACGCAGGCATTTCTGTTGGAGCCCCGCCTGAAGGCCCCGTCCGCGGCGGTTCATTTTGGCATCCGACGATGAGTCCTACCCCACTGAGTGACAATGTGACAGTCCGCTGGATTCGCCGCCTCATGCTGGTTCACCGCTTTCTCGGTCAATGCTCGATCAGGGCCAAGACAACCATGCCCACCGGCCGCTCGTCATCGGCGGCTCACGGTAACGATAAGGAGGCGGTGCGAGGGCCATCAAGTGATTACGCTGTTTTTTCTTGAGTGCGGCACAAGTATTTCGGCGCGCACAACGCAGCTGGGCAGCAAGCAACTCCCTGGCACATAAACGCAGAACCGCGGCGAATCCGGACAATTTGGGGGCGGGGGTTCTCAAGCAATCGCCTCTTTGATTAACTGCCTTTCAACAAAGGCTCTGCGAGAAGTTCACTTGGGCGAGGAGCGTGAACAATCCGATGCAGGCTGGCCTGATGTAATTCGGGTTGAGGTCTCAAGACAATAGAAACAGCGATTTGACAGACAAATGGGGCGGCTTTGAGCCTATTGAGACTGCGGCAGCGCAGAATTGTATTTCCGACGCTGGTTCTTACAATAGGGGGAATAGGCAGAACGAGGAGGCAGAGCGAAAGGGCACGATGATGGCTCACCAGCCGTCTGGATGGCAAAATAATCGCGATGATTGCGGTACGATTGGCTCGGCAGGTCCGCCGTCCGCCCGCCGATCCAGCCCCACCAAGATTGCCCTTTGCTTGGCGTTTCTTTCTCTAGTCGGAGCGGTCGTTCTCGTTTGGCAGGTCTATTCGTACGCCTATCAAGCCACCTCAGACTCCTACCTCGCTTCCTGCATGGGCCAAGCACATCGGCTGGCCAATGAGGTTGACCGCCGCCTCGATGAACCTGATGAGGCTGTTCTTGATTCAATTCGCACTTCCTGGCAGGCATCTGTTCACCCGGCAGATGAAATGCTCTGGGTCCTTGATTCAAGCGCAGTTTTGTTGCTGCATTCGGGCCAGCCTGACCGTGCTGGATTGAACGTTGGCGAAGTGGGCGTGCTGGGCTTCGATGGTCAACCCGCTCAGCCATTGAGAAGTCTCATCCAATCGGGCACCGACGGCATAGGGCAGATCACAGTTGACTCGGGCGAAGAGCAGCTCGCTGCCTTCACAGCCGCTCCACGGCGAGGGTGGTGCGTTGGGGTCGGGCGGTCGAAACTGGCCTTGGCAAGTTCAGTGCACGCAGGCCTCAGGCCGTTCTTGATTGGGCTTGGAGTGGTGGGCGGCTTGCTCATGCCGTTGTCGCTCTTGCTGTTCTATCTCAACCATCGAACCGCGCAACGCAGGCTGGGCGACGCGGTCGATGCCCTTCGGGAAAGTCGAGACAAGTTCCAGAATGCGATCAAGGATTCCCCGGTCATGGTGAGCCATCAGGACGCCGACCTGCGTTACACATGGTTCTGCAATCCGCCGGCCGACCTGTCCTACGAGTCGTTCATGGGCAAGTGCTCACAAGAGGTGTTCGATGATCCCGAAGAAGCCCGCTTGTTTGATGCCCTCAATCAGGGCGTGCTCGACACGGGGATCCCCGCTCACCAAGAGATCAAGGTACATCTCGATGGGCGAGAATTGTGCTTCGATGTTGCCATCGAACCTCGGCTCGATCGAGAGGATCGGGTAATCGGCATCACCTCGGTATTGGCTGACGTTACCGAGAGTGCTCAGGTCAGGGCTGCCCTCTACACATCCGAGCGACGGCACAGCCAACTCGTCGATGCGATGCCTGGGGTGGTTTTTCAAGTACGTCGCAGCAGCGCCGGCGCTTATCGGCTCGTGGATGTAAGCCAAGCATGTATCGATCTCTGCGGCCTGGCGCCGGAGCAGCTAAAGGCGGACCTGCCGGCAGTGATGAGTATGATCCATCCAGAGGGTCTTCTGCGCCTCAATGAAGCAGCAAGCGAATCCCTCAAAACCGCCGAGCCTGTTATCCTCGAACTTCAAATCACCGACGCCCTCGACACCGAGAGATGGCTTTGTGCTCAGGTGCAAGCTCAGCCAACCCAAGATGGCGGCGTCATCTGGACGGGATTCGTCACCGACATCAGCGAACAGAAGAGGGCTGATGCCCGGCGTGACGATCGTGGCGCGCAACTGCTTCGTGATCAAAAATTAGAAGCAGTGGCCACATTGTCAGCCGGCATCGCCCACGATTTGAACAATGCCTTGACCACCATCCTGGGGTACGCAGGAATCGCTCGGTCGCACATTCCCAAGAACCACCAAGCAATCTCCGCTTTTGATGGCATCGCCGAAGGTGTCCGCCAAGCGAACCGAATTACGCGCACACTCTCGATGTTTGGCAAAGAAGCGCACGCCGAGAGAAGCAAAGTCAACAGCAAGAAAACCATCCTAGAAATGCTGGAACTCCTTCAACGGTTGCTGCCTTCCTCGCTGGAGTTCAACTTCGATGTAGAGCAACTTAACGGCTGCTGGATCGATGCCGATGCCGTCCAAATTCAGCAGGCATTGATGAACTTGGCAATGAATGCCAACGAAGCGATGCCGTCAGGAGGGACGCTGCAAGTTTCTGGGCGCCACCTCACCGATGAAGTTGCGAACCGTTGGCAGGGGATCGACGCAGCAGCGTTTGGCCTCCTCGAACTGACAGTCGAGGACAACGGGGCGGGCATGAGTGATCAAACCAAACATCACATGTTTGAACCGTTCTTTAGCACCAAGCAGGGCACGAAGCATGTGGGGCTGGGACTTTCGGCTGTCCATGGTATCGTCCAAGGTCATGGTGGTTGTATCGAGGTCGAGTCCGACTTGCACCAGGGCACGCGGGTGACCATCGCCCTGCCGTGCTGTGGGCCCGCAGAATCAAAACGACCCACCAAGGGAATCCTTGCGGAATGCAATCTTGGCAGTGGGCGATGCATTTTGTTGGCTGAGGACAACGAGCTGATCAATCAAGTGATTGCCTCGGCGCTCTGCTCTGTCGGCTATCGCCTCCTCCGGGCATTTGACGGGGATCAGGCGATGGCTTTGTTTGCCGAGCACGGCGATTTTATCGATCTGGCAGTCTTGGATCTTGATCTGCCAAAGATCACGGGAAGTGCTTGCCTCGATGAGATGCGGTTAACTCGCCCCGCTTTGCCAGCCGTGATCATCTCGGGCGGGATTGACCAAGATTCTTCGGTTGCGTGCCTCGAAAACACCGTTCTCCTGCAGAAGCCTTTTGGGGTGGCTGGTCTTCTTAAGGTCATCGGCGAAGCGCTACCAAGGTCGGTCAGTAGCTAAACCCATCATGCTTGAAAAGGGATAGTTGCAGCCAGCCTGCCCTGTACATTCTTTGCAGCCCACTGTTGCTTAACGCCAAGACTTGACCGCGACCCCATCGCCCAGGGACAATTCCGCCGTGGCCGACGGACATGATCATCAATCAGAACTCCTGGGTGCGATCATTCGCAGCGGGCATCCCGACTTCCTCGACTTGCCTTGGGGCAAGCCATTCGATCAGTGGTCGGCCAATACCGACCGGGTGGAAGACTTGCCCAAGGGCCCGGGGCGACATCCGGTGCTCTTTGTCAACTACGGTGGCTGCGTCTACGCCCTCAAAGAGCTGCCTCATGGGCTGGCTGAGAAGGAGTTCAATCTTCTTCGCCAGTTGGAAGAAGGTCGATTGCCCGCGGTGATGCCGGTTGGCCATGCCGGCGTGCGGTCTCCCCATGGCAAAGTTAGCGTCTTGATCACCCAGTATCTTGAGCGTTCATGGCCCTGCCATGTGCTCCTAGAGCGTGACGACCAGAATTGCGAACGTGCCCATCTGCTGGATGCTCTGGCGTGTCTGCTGGTGCAATTGCACTTGGGCGGCGTATTCTGGGGCGATTGCTCGCTAAACAATACGCTCTACCGCCGGGACGCAGGCTGCCTCAATGCCTACTTGGTCGATGCCGAAACGGCAGCGCTGTTTGCTCCGATGGCTAAGGGTTCGCGCAATCAAGACTTGGAAGTCATGGAAGAAAACGTCCGCGGCGTCCGTCTGGATTTGGGGGTGGGCGAGTCGTCAAAGGACGAGAAGAATCTTCTCGAAGTTGGCCCGTATATTCGCAAGCAGTACGAAGCCCTCTGGGTCCAAGTGACGCAGGAAGAGCTTGTTCTTGTAGGCGAACGATACCGAATTCAGGATCGGGTTCGGGCGCTAAACGACCTCGGTTTTTCTGTCAAGCAGATCGAACTCATTCCGACAGGGAACGGTGAGCATGTGCGTCTGCGGGCGTTCGTCACTGATCGCCGTTATCACCATGATCTGCTTCGCTCGCTGACCGGATTGGAGATCGAAGAGATGCAGGCCCGCACCATGCTGAATGAAATTCATGAGCTGCGTGCAGCCATGGCGGCTGAGCAGCGACAGGATACACCTGTCGCTGCGGCTGCCCATGCCTGGCTTGAGGATCGGTATCTACCCGCCACCAGGCTGTTGACCGAAGTTCACCCTGACCCGCTTGCCCCGGCTGAGATGTACTGTCAACTCTTGGAACACAAGTGGTATCTATCCGAAGCCGCCCAGCACGACGTTGGCCACGCCGCTGCCTTGGGAGACCTAGCCGAGCACTGGGTCGATCAGGAATAGATGGATAGCAGGCTTGGACGTCCCGAACTACAGATTCCCGCGCTTAGCCTGTTCCTGCTCCAGAGAGACGAACAGGGCTTTGAAGTTGCCGACACCGAATCCACGCGAGCCGTGCCGCTCGATGACCTCGAAGAACAGGGTTGGGCGATCTTGCATGGGGGCGGTGAACACCTGCAACAGGTAGCCGTCTTCATCGCGATCCACCAAGATACCCAGCTCTTGCAGTTCGTTGACGTCTTCGTCGATAGGACCCACTCGATCCTTCAAGTCTTCGTAGTAGGTATCTGGCACGCGAAGAAAATCGATATCTCGATTGCGTAGGGCGCGGACCGTACCGCAAATATCACCGGTGCTCATAGCGATGTGTTGGACACCGGCACCGTTGTACCAATCGAGGTATTCTTCGATCTGGGATTTTTTCTTGCCCTCGGCCGGCTCGTTGATGGGCAGCTTGATCTTGCCGCTGCCGTTTTCCATCACCTTGCTCATCAGGGCGGAGTATTCGGTGCTTATGTCATCTTCGGTGAAGTGGGTCAGTTGATTGAAGCCCATGACCTGCTGAAACCAACCCGCCCAGTAATTCATTTCGCCGAGGTAGACGTTGGTAACGATGTGGTCGATGGCGGCCAGCCCTACGTCCTCGGGGGAGTTGGATGTAATTGGCTCATATCCCGGAGCGAATCGGCCTCGATAATGTTGGCGCTCGATTAGCTTAATGACCGTGTCGCCTGCGTAGCGGAGTAGGCCGCTCTTGATCACGCCGTCGCCATCCTCATACGCCTCAACCGATTGAACGATGGTGGCTCCGCGGGTCTTGGCCTCGCGAATGGCCACCTCTGCATCGGATACTTCAAAGGCCATGACCTTGACGCCGTCGCCGTGTAGGCCGCAGTGCCGGCTGATTTCGTGGTCGGGAACCAAGGCGCTGGTGAGTACGAAGCGCACTTTGCCCTGCTGCATGACATAGCTAGCCCGATCGCGGCAGCCGGTTTCCAGACCCATCTTAGCTACGGGCGTAAACCCGAAAACCTTGTCATAGAAGTGGGCGGCCTGTTTGGCGTTACCCACATAGAACTCGACGTGGTCAAATGCGCGGATGGGTAGGAAGTCTTTTGACACGGTTCTGCTCCTAGTCTCTAGCGTTGCCCGGTATGCGGCACACGCGATGGTACCACCGGTGGGAGGTTGATTCCAGAGTCAGCCCGACGCCCGGCGGACACGCGGTGGCAGATTTTCCTTGTGCCGCCCAATGCCTGCCACTACGGTACGGGCTGATCGGCGTTTGGGCGTACCCATAGGGCAGGATCGCTCTTCGGGCATTTCAGAGAGGGTAGCGCGATGCGTATTAGGCTGCATAACTTGATCTTTGTGGGCATGGTCGTTGGCCTGCTTGGCGGGTTGGGGTTATGGAGTCTGCGCGATGCAGCCGAAGGTTCTGCCGCTGCTTCGTTCCATGGGTACACGCTATGGTGGCTCGACCTGCTAGGGCCGACCGTCTTCATGGGGGCCTTGAAGATGATCATCGCCCCGCTCATCCTGGCCAGCATCGTCGCCGGGGTCACCAGCCTGCCCAACATGAAGGAACTCGGAGCTATTGGCTGGAAGACCATGGCGTACTACGTCTGCAGCACGACCATCGCCGTGGCCATCGGACTGGTGTTCGTCCTCACCGTGCAACCAGGGAAGAAGTCGGCCGCACAGGGCGTACGCCAAAAACGCGCGGCTGAACTGGCGGAGTACAGACAGGCATTTGAAGAGGCGACCGGAGAATCTGCTCACGACGAGCAAGGCCAATCCACAGGCAAGTACTTGAGCTACTTGCTTGAGGCAGAAGGCGAAGCTCAATCATCAGGCCACGGTGGTGAGCGATTCGCCACAATCTCTGGAGCCGGCGAAAGATCCCCGGGAGACATCTTCAAGGATGACATCGTCAGCCCCCTGCTGACCAATCCATTCAACGCCCTTTCCGCATCGCCGCCCAACTCGCTGGGCATCATCTTTTTTTCGTTGCTCATGGGTCTTGCCTGCATCGTCGTAGGCGACCAAGCCAAACCGGTCATCGGTTTCTTTGGAGGACTCAATGCCGTCATCATGCAAGTGACCCATTGGCTGATGTCCATCGCTCCATTTGCCATCGCCTGCATCATGGCTAGCCTGATCGCTCGCAATGGACCCGAGATTTTTGAAACCCTCGGATGGTACTGCGCCACCGTGATCGGAGCGATTCTGGTCCACATGGCTGTCTTGGTCACCATTTCAGCCGTGGTCGGTGGCGTCGGACCTTGGCGTCTCTTCCGAGGGTTGCGCGAGGCATACATGATCGCGTTCACCACCCGATCTAGTGCAGCCACCCTGCCGGTGACCATCGCTAACGTCACAGAGAAGCTGGATGTCTCGCCGAAAGTTGCCAACTTCTCCTTGCCCCTCGGGGCTACCATGAACATGGACGGGACAGCCCTCTACGAAGGCGTTGCCATTATTTTCCTGATTCAGATCTACGGCGGCTTGGATGACGTTTCCATCACCATGACCGCCATGACCACCTTCTTGATCTTCATGACTGCGGTGCTCGCGTCGGTTGGAGCGGCGGCGGTCCCCGACGCGGGACTGGTGACCATGGTCCTGGTGGCTAGCGCGGTGCATTTGCCGATCTACTACATCCCCATCATCTTTGCGGTGGATGCGTTCCTGGATATGTTTAGAACCTCGACCAACGTCCTGGGCGACAGCGTAGGGGCCATCGTGGTGAACAGGCTCGAACGATCAAGATTGTGACCACACAGCCTTCGGCCGCAATCAAGCCAAATGAACTCGAGCTTCACAGCACAAAGGCGATGAACCACGGAGGCCACGGCGAACTGCCAGGCGCCGAAGCTTGCTGCCTCTTGCCTTGCCGGCCTTAGTGACCTTGGTCTCTTCGTGGTTGGCAGTCTTGGTCTTTCGAGGTGTTTTAAAATCTAGGCGATGTCAATCACACAAAGCCCTACCGCTTCACGCGGATGTCTTTGTTGTCTGCTTCAGTCTTGTCGATCATCGAGTAGCTGTCCTCTTGGCGCTTGTGATTGACCTTGAGCTTCTGCATGTAGAGATTGTGAATGTCGTCGACGTTAAGCCCCACGCACTGGGCCATGCTGACCCAAAAGAAGAGCAGGTCAATCACCTCGACGCGGGCGTTCTGTAAATCGTGGATGGTGAATCGCTTGCCTTCCTTGGCTTCGCTGCACCAGTGCTTCCAGAACGTGCAGTCGCGCAGCTCTTCCAGTTCGTTGCTGGCTGCGGCGATGTAGTCGTTAAGCCACTCGCCCGCTTTCTGGGGATCGAAGTTTTCGTGCAGCGACTCGGTGTCTCGGCCAATGCGCTTGTTCAGTTCCGCCTGATGTTCAAAAATCTCGTTTAGCACGCTCGAATCCTCATCGCCTGCGGTCCGCTATTCATCAAGAGTCCAGCCCAGATTGCAGAGTGTGGCATATTATGCCCCCAATTCCAAGATCCGCGTGGAACGGCCCGCCGGCAGCCCCGCCCCAGCCCGCAGCGGAAGGGTGGGGGACGACAGCAAAAAGCGTTATCCTATGCCCATGCCGAACCATGCTACGGTGGTTCGCATTGGCATAAGGATGAACCTGACCCGATGAAGAGCACCTTCCCGGACAGCCCAGGCCTACGAATCGCCCCTTCGCTCCTAGCCGCTGATTTCTCACGGTTGGCAGAGCACGTCCACGTCGTCGAGCAAGCCGGGGCTGAGATCCTCCACCTCGATGTCATGGATGGCCATTTCGTGCCCAACATCAGCTTCGGCGTGCCGATTATCAAGTCCCTGCGCACCCAATCGGAAATGTTCTTCGATACCCATCTGATGATCGCTGAACCAGGGCGCTACGCCGAAGCATTCATCAAAGCCGGGGCCGACCTACTTACCTTCCACATCGAAGTCACCCAAGAACCCGAGAAGGTGGCCGAGCACATCCGCAGCCTAGGCGCCAAGGTCGGCATCTCCATCAATCCCGATACGCCGGTGTCTGCGATTCAAGACGTCATCCCAGAGGTCGATCTGGTCCTGGTTATGAGCGTGTGGCCCGGGTTCGGCGGGCAGTCGTTTATATCGGACGTCCTCACGAAGGTGGCCCAATTGAAGCCACTCTTGAAACAAGAACAAAGATTGGAGATTGACGGGGGGATTGATCCGACAACAATTGGAGCGGCGGTGGCTGCGGGCGCGGACACCTTGGTAGCTGGGTCAGCCGTATTCGGTCAACCTGATCCGGTGGCTGCTTTGAAGAAACTAGAACAACACGCGGCGAGTAGTTTGGAGCGGTAGCGATGACCTCTATCGTATTAGTACCTTGGGCATCGACCGACTGGGGAGACGCGGGCCGACTCTCGGCGCGAACACCGCTCGCCATGAACGAGAGCGGCGCCCAACAAGCGGCTGAGTGGGCCAACGAACTGGCGGGCCGAGAGTTGTCAGCCGTGTATTGCGCGGCTGAATCTACCTCCCGCGAAGTTGCCGAACTCCTTTCTGCCCGGGCAGAGGTCAAACTCAAGACGCTCGACGGCCTCGAGGAGGTCGACGTCGGCCTGTGGGAAGGGTTGACCCCCAAGCAAGTCGAAGACCGCTACCCAAAAGTGTTCAAAATGTGGATGGAAAGCCCGTCGGTGGTCTGCCCACCCGATGGCGAACTTCTCGGAGAAGCTGCTGTTCGTCTGATCGCGGCGGTTGAACGCGTCACCAAGAAGAACAGAGGTGCGGCAGCCGCCATCGTCCTAGGCCCGCTCGCTTTGGCGGCTATCCGCTCGACCCTCGAACATGGCAATGCCGACCAGTTGCACAAAATGAAATCATCCGATCCGGTTTGGTATCGCGTTGCCGACGGCAAACCCGAACCCATCGGCGTACCCGCCGGCTGATGCCAACTCCAAATCCAAGCACCAAGAACTCGGCGACTAGCCTACCCGACGTGCGTGAGTCAGCCCGCTTTGTGACCGACCAGGCCAAGTTCGTGCACGTCGATCTGCAGGCGATCACCCGCTGGTCGCAAGAACAAACAGCCGACAGCTTCAACACGCCAGCCCCACCAGACGAACTGCAATACACCGGACCAAGAGATGCCTCTGCGAATCTGATCCTACTGCTGGATTGCCTCAACTTCTGCTTCTGGTCGGAGCTGTCATCAACGGACCTGCCTGCAGAACCGCCAGCGGAAGATTGGAAGGTCGAGTACCGCAACTGCACCTGGCAGCGCACCTATGCCATGTACGCCGCCGTCCTCCGGGCCATCGAAGATGACGCCGCTTGGCTGACCCCTGCCCGCTGGGCTGATGTGGATAGCCGCGACGTAGCCAACCTATTCAAAGGGCAAGGCAGCATCCCCCAGCCGCAAGAGCGACAACAAGTGCTCAACGAAACCGGGGCAATCCTCATCGAGCACTTTCAAGGGCAATTCCAGAACGCCGTGGAACAGGCCAACCACCAAGCCAAAGCCCTGGCGTATCTATTGGCTGAGCGATTCCCGTCGTTCTGCGATGCCCCTAAGTACCAAGGTCAAACCGTAGCCATCCTTAAACGGGCACAAATCTGTGCGGCTGACCTGCATCATTGCTTTGTGCGGCAAGGCTATGACCAGTTGAAGAATCTGGACGAGCTAACCGTCTTCGCCGATTACCGCCTGCCGCAATACCTGCGCCATGTCGGGATCATCAAGATTGAAGAAGGCTTTGCAAGACGAATCGAAGCCCAAGAAGAAATCGCAGCTTCGAGTGAAGAAGAAATCGAATTGAGATGTGCAACCATCGCCGCATCAGAGCAAATCTTAAAGTCGCTACAAGAGCAAGGCCTGAGCACCCCAGCCTGGCAGCTAGACTTCGTGCTATGGGAGCGATCCCACGACCAAGCCATCACCATCCCGCATCATAGAACGCAATCAATCTATTATTGAAGAAGTCGAGACGCTGCGAACGAAGCTGAACGATCAAGCAGGATTGATCATAGAAAGCCCACACCGCGGGCCAGCCAAGATGTTGCTTTGCTGGAGAGGCGAGGGTCGTTTGACTCGCCACGGCCCGCTCCCAAGTCACGAACCCGACGGCCGAGACCGTGCTCGGGCTTTGTTTGGGGTCAACCCGAGAAGCAGCAGACTTCAATCTCTCTAGCCAGGTAGGTGGTCTATTCGCCGTGCTGGTGCGACTGCATATCGGCTGTACCCGGCGCCACCGCTGCCATGATGGCTGGTAGTTCTGTGGCTTCGTCTAGTTGGCTTAGTACGCAGTGGCAGGTGGTTGGATCGGTTAGGTGAACTAGCTTCCAACTGCCGACTTCGACTTTGTGGCCTCGATGTTTTCCTACTACGCAGGGGTAGTCTTTGTGGGTGCCGAACTCTTCGATCTTGACCGGTTTGTGAAAGATGGTGGCTAGGAATTCGCCGTCGCGGTCGTAGGTGGCTGCGATGCCTGGGTGATCGCCGAATTGTAACACATACACGTTCTGCAACAGGAAACCACCCTCCAGCTGAGGCGGGGTCTCGAAACCGAGCAACGGCGCCCACCGCTTAGCCTCTGCGGGTGAAGCTTGGCGGGCGCCATACATGGTGATGAACTTCTTGAAGGCCAACCGGGCATCAACCGGCAGATCGTCGAGCATGATGCTAAAATCCACCGCAGCTGCCGACGCCCGATTGTTGGTCATACTGTATCCCAAGAAGCCTAGCCCGGCTGCAAATGCAATCGAAGCCGCCAACATCCAAGGCTTCCAAGCGCGCGGCCGATGCCCAGCGATGCGATTCGGGGTCGAAATCTCGGCGTCGAGCCGCTGTTCGATGCTGGACCAGAGATCGGCAGGAACAGGCGCCGGGGCGCTGCTGTCTAGATCCGAGCCGAGTTTGCCTAGATGTTCCAGCTCGCGGCTGCAGTCGGCGCAGATCTGGAGGTGGGCCTCTACCGCAGCCATTGCATCTGGGTCTAGGGCGTGGTCCAGAAGGCCCCAAAGTTGTTGCTTGATCTTGTCACAGCTCATCAGGCACCGTTCTTGCAATCTTAGCACCGCGCGACCTACGATGCCCCCCCAAGAGGGAGTTAGCGGCCACTCGTTGGATGCACGCTAGCATCGGATTCTTCGCCCCGATCGTAACTTTCTCGTAAGTATTCCCTGAGGCGGTCCCTGGCCCGGTTAAGCCTCGAAGCCACCGTCCCCTCGGCACAATCGAGAACCTGGGCGATCGTTCGATAATCGAGGCCATCCTGGTGTCGAAGCAGGATGATGACTTGGTCGGGCGGTTCGAGTTTCGCCAGGGCATCTTCAATGTCCAGACGCAGCGCGGTAGCCTCCCGGTCGTCCCGCTCCTTTTCTGTGCGCAGGGCGAGTTGTTCGGTTTTTAGTCGGATGCTCTTGCCCCGCCGTTGGAATTGGAGGGCTTCGTTGACCGCGATCCGATGAAGCCAAGTCGATAGCGCCGACCGCCCATCAAACTGCTCTATCCGGGCAAATGCCTTGAGATAGACCTCCTGGGTCAGATCAAAGGCATCCTCCGGGTTCCGCGTCATCCGCAGCAGCAGCCCGTAAACGCGGCTAGAAGTCTGCTCAAACAGCACCCGCTGGGCCTCTCGGTCCTGAAGGCGGCATCGATCAACCAAAGCTTGTTCGTTCACAGTTTTGGCCATTTTGAGGGGTAGAAACCAGTTTGCACCCTGACTGCGTCGTGGAATCGTAAGCGACTGACCCGAGAACTCCAAACCGCCCTCGTAGCCCGGGGCAGCCGCCGCTGCTGAGTAAGAAGTAACCGAGAATGCGCTGCCCATGGCGTTAAGGTTTCACCTTGCCGGTTCCGATAAGTCATGTACAGGCTGGGCTGAACGCTTGAATGGCAGTTGTCCAGACGGAGGCGGTATGCGCCGTTCGGGTGGCTTCATTTGCAGGCGGGAGCTGAGCCCTAATCGCCCCGATGGTTATGGGGCGGATGATTGAGGAGGAGCTAATGATCGATTGGCAATCCGCGAGTGTCCTGGTCACCGGCGGAACAGGTTCGTTTGGCCGGAAATTTGCCGAGGTGATGCTGGCAGAGTATCAACCCCGCAAGCTCATCGTCTATAGCCGTGACGAATGGAAACAGCACGACATGAGGTGCAACGGGTTCGACCACCCATCCATGCGCTACTTCATCGGCGATGTGCGAGACCGAGATCGGCTCCGCCGGGCTATGCGTGATGTCGACGTGGTCATCCACGCAGCTGCTCTGAAGCAAGTCCCCGCATGCGAATACAACCCCATGGAAGCTGTAGCGACCAACATCCAAGGCGCCGGCAACATCATCGATGCAGCTCTGGATACCGGCGTTAGCCATGTCATGGCCCTTAGCACAGACAAAGCGACAGCTCCATTGAATCTCTATGGGGCCACCAAGCTGGTGGCTGAAAAGCTGTTCGTTCATGGCAACAACTATAGCGACGACCCGCCTACGTTCTTCTCCTGCGTCCGCTATGGAAACGTCTTGGGCAGTCGAGGCAGTGTCTTGCCCTTGTTTGAAGAGCAGCGGAACAATGGCACGGTCAAGATTACCGATGCCCGCATGACCCGTTTTTGGATGACCATGGAGCAGGGCGTGCGTTTTGTGATTTCGTGCATGGAGGGCATGCGCGGCGGCGAGGTATTCACGCCAAAACTGCCCAGCATGAAGGTCGTAGACTTGGCCCGGTTGGTGGCCCCCGATAGCAGAATCGAATACGTCGGCATTCGTCCTGGCGAAAAGCTGCACGAGTCGCTGATTTCCGAAGAAGAAGCCCGCTGCTCGGTGGATTATGGGGACCGCTACATCATGTTGCCCGTTGATCGTCCCCAAGTGGTTGCCCACTGGAAGAAGCAGGGAAACACGCTGCCAGAAGGGTTCGCCTATTCCAGCGACAGCAATGAGTTTTGGCTAAGTGCAGCACAGATGCAGGAGATGATCGATGCCGCCAACGGACTGTGTCCAGCCTAAGACTCCACCGGTGCGGGCTGATCTGCTTCCTTATGGCCGGCAGGCCATCAACGAAGACGACATCGCTGCGGTGGTCGTTGCCTTGCGGAGTCCAATGATCACCACCGGGGAGATGGTCCCCGCCTTCGAGGAGGCCATCGCCGAGACTTCCGGCGCCGCTCATGGTGTAGCTGTCTCTAGTGGGACGGCGGCTCTTCATGCAGCCATGCATGCCTTGGACATCGGTCTGCAAGATGAGGTCATTGTTCCGACGATCACCTTTGCAGCCTCGGCCAACGCGGTCGTCTATCAGGGTGGCGTGCCCATCTTTGCGGATGTCGATGCTGACACCTTGCTGCTGGATCCGTCCGACGTAGAGCGGCGGATCACACCTAGAACCAAGGCGATCCTTGCCGTCGATTACGCCGGGCAGCCGTGCGACTACGACGCACTCCGGAGTATCGCAGACAAGCATAGCCTCACATTGGTCGCCGACGCCTGCCATGCCATTGGCGGAGCATACAAGAATCGACCTGTCGGCAGCCTGGCTGACCTGAGTACGTTTAGCTTTCATCCGGTCAAACATATCACTACCGGCGAGGGCGGCATGGTGGTCACGGATAACCAGCCATGGGCTGAGCGTATGCGGCGATTCCGAAACCACGGCATCACCGTCGATTACCAGCAGCGGCAGCGAGAAGGGTCATGGTTCTACGCAATTGCTGAACTGGGTTTCAACTACCGCATCACCGACATCCAGTGCGCCCTGGGACTAAGTCAGCTATCTAAGCTGGATGGATGGATTCGCCGCCGGCAAGCAATCGCCCAACGCTACCATGCCGCCCTGGCAGACATGACCAGTGTCAAGCAGCTGCACTGCTCAGCGGATGTATCGCATGCTTACCATCTGTATGTCGTGCAACTAGAAACCGACTATTGCCCGCTGAGCCGGGCTGAGGTGTTCGCTGCGTTGCGCAACGAGGGCATCGGCGTGAATGTTCACTATATCCCGGTCCACTTGCATCCCTACTACCAAGAGCAATTTGGCTGTCGCCCCGGCGACTGCCCTGTGGCTGAGAACGCCTACGAACGCATGCTCTCGCTGCCCATGTTTCCAGCCATGACGGATGATGACGTCGCCGACGTCATCGAAGCGCTGAACAAGGCGGTCGGATGAACAACCGATGATGCAGGCCGATCAGAGTAAGATGTTTGCCGATTCCGAAGGCGACCGCTGGTTCGAGCGTAACCAAGCCTGCCTCGAGCGATGCGACCTAGCCCGCGACCTCCCGCTGCGCATGATGGAGCTGTACCAGATCAAACCCGAGTCCGTTCTCGAAGTGGGAGCAAGCAACGGATGCCGGTTGGCTGCTATTTCAGAACGATATTCTGCCCGAACGGTAGCGGTGGAGCCATCGAAGGCGGCGATTCGCGACGGCGAGCAACGATTTCCTTCGGTCAAGTTTGTTCAGACGACTGCGGACCGAATCGACTTGGATGAAACATTCGACTTGATCATTGTCCACTTTGTTCTGCATTGGGTGGATCGCAGCCGCCTGTTTCGAACGTTCGCCGAATTGGACCGATTGCTCTCTGGCGGCGGTCACTTGATCATTGGCGATTTCAAGCCTGACCGCCCGCTGTGTGTTGGCTATCACCACCTGCCCGAGGGCCAAGCCTTTACCTACAAGCAGGATTACGCAGCTTCATTCTTGGCTTCGGGGCTGTATCGCCAGGTGGGCATGCTGACGGCCAACCATGCAGACCAGCGTCTGATGGCTGAGGTGGACCCCAACGATCGTATTGCGGTGTGGCTGTTGCAGAAGCAATTGGCCGGCGTTCATGAAGTTGCCGGTTTCTCCGGTTGAGTGGATGCCAAGACGTCTCCGGCGGCGGGTAAGTGTTGATGCAAATGGACAACCTCGATTTGGACATTCTGGTCATCGGCTGTGGTTCGATTGGTCGGCGTCATGCCACCAACATCGTCGCACTACAAGCGGGAGAAGTGTCTGTCTTTGACACTGATCAATCGGCATGCAGCCAACTCGCAGCCCAATCGGGGGCCGTCGCGGTCCGGGATTTGAGCAGCGCTTGGGATGACACCGATGTGGTTGTGGTGGCTGCCCCGACACAACACCACCTAGCGCTAGCCCAGGAGGCTGTCGGGCACGGCTGCCACTTGTTCATCGAGAAACCGCTCTCTTATGACCTCAAGGGCGTTGAGTCGCTCTGCGATGCCTTGAATGATAGCGGCCTGACCAGCATGGTTGCTTGCAACATGCGTTTTCATCCTGGACCTACGACTGTCAAGCACTGGCTTGATGAAGGTGCGGTCGGCCAAGTCCTGTCAGCCCGATTGCACACCGGCTCCTATCTGCCCGAGTGGCGGCCTGACCAAGAATTCCGATCCTCTTACAGCGCCGATCAGGATTGGGGCGGCGCGGTATTGGATTGCATTCACGAAATTGACTTGGCTCTTTGGTACTTGGGTTCTGCCGAATTGCTGGCGGCTTGCTCGATGCCGGCAGAGACGATAGGCCTAGAAACCGACGGGCTTGCTGAACTGATCCTACGGCACGCGTCGCAGTCGATCAGCAGCATTCACCTGAACTTTGTCCAGCGCGACTACAGCCGGACCTGCCAGATCATTGGCAGTGAGGGCACCATCTACTGGGATATGCAGCAAGGCCAGGTCGTGCTGAAAGGCTCTGGCGGCAAGACCATTCGTTGGAGCGATCAGCCCGCCGGTTGGCAACTCAATCAAATGTACGTCGATGAGATGGCCCACTTTCTTACATCCGTCCGCGACAAGCGAGTAACGGTCAACCCGGTTCAAGAGGCTGTCGCTGCCCTCTCCATTGCAATCCAAGCCAGGAGAGTCGAGCGAGGTGTAGCCGTATGAGAACAGTGGCCATCATCCAAGCCCGAATGCAGTCCACCCGCCTGCCCGGCAAGGTGTTGGCAGACGTGGCCGGTGCGCCGCTGCTGATGCGCGTCGTTGAACGCGCCCAACGGGCTTCGCTGTTGGATGCGGTGGTCGTAGCTACGTCAGAAGCTGAGGCTGATGACTGCATCGCCCGATTCTGCCAAGAACACAGCCTCCAATGCTTCCGGGGCAGTGAGGGCGATGTGTTGGACCGCTACCACGAAGCAGCCTTGCATTTCAACGCAGAAGTAATCGTGCGTTTGACGGCTGATTGCCCGTTGCTGGATCCACTCGTCATTGACCGAGTGGTGCAGACATTTTCCGAAGGCAGTGTCGATTATGTCTCCAACACGCTTGAGTGTACCTATCCCGACGGCTTGGATACCGAAGTGTTCAGCCGAGATTGCTTGGCACGCGCTAGGCGGCTTGCCCAAATGAAATCTGAACGCGAGCACGTCACCGCATACATCGTGAAGCATCCCGAGTCATTCGCGCTGGGCGGGGTTCGTAATGCGGTGAATCTCTCGCACATGCGTTGGACCGTCGATGAACCGGAGGACCTGGAATTTGTGCGGGCGATCTATTTGGCCCGTGGTCCTGATTCGTTCGGTATGGCTGAGGTGTTAGCTCTCTTGCACGCCCAGCCAAGCCTGAGCAAGATCAACGCCGGCTTCGCCAGAAACCAAGGTTATCAGGAATCGCTAAGCCAAGACTTGCGGGCAGCAAGCGCGGTGTCCCCATGAGTCGAGCCGGCCAGCAGTTCTATGCCCGGGCTAAAGCGCGCATTCCTGGCGGGACGCAGTTGCTGTCCAAACGCCCGGAAATGATTTTGCCCGAGCAGTGGCCTACGTACTATAAGAAGGTTAGCGGCATCGAGGTCTGGGACTTGGATGGTCGCCGCTTCTTGGACATGAGTTACAACGGCTTGGGAAGTTGCATACTCGGGGCGGCTGATCCCGACGTGGATCGGGCGGTCTGCGATGCGATCCAAGCCGGCACCATGTCCACGCTGAATTGTCCAGAAGAAGTCGAACTGGCTGAATTGCTTTGCGAGCTGCACCCTTGGGCAAGCAAGGTTCGCTATGCCCGATGTGGCGGAGAGGCGATGACCATGGCTGTGCGGATCGCCCGCGCAGCTACCAGGCGCGATTGCATTGCGTTCTGTGGATACCATGGTTGGCACGATTGGTACTTGGCTGCCAATCTTGGCGAGCAAGACAAACTGGGTGAGCACTTGTTGCCGGGGTTAGATCCTGCCGGTGTTCCGCAGGGTTTGGCAGGGACAGCCTTCCCATTCACCTACAATCGCATCGAAGAGCTCAAAGCCATCATCGATCAGCGCGGCTCGAAACTGGCAGCCATCGTGATGGAACCCATTCGCAGCGCCGCACCCGAGCCAGGATTCCTCGAAGAGGTTCGGGCGTTGGCCAGCGAATGCGGTGCGGTGCTGGTATTCGACGAGATCACCGCTGGCTGGCGGTTGAACAGCGGCGGCGCGCATCTAACCCTAGGCACACAGCCTGACGTGGCTATCTTTGCCAAAGCGATTAGCAACGGCTATCCGATGGCGGCCGTCATCGGCATCGAGGAAGTCATGGACGCTGCCCAAGACTCCTTCATCAGCAGCACCTATTGGTCAGAACGGATTGGGCCGGTCGCTGCCCTTGCGACGATTCAGAAGCACCTCCGATGTGACGTTGCCCGCCACCTAAGCAAGATTGGTCGGCAGGTCAAAGAGGGGTGGCAAGCTGCCGCATCGCGGTCAGGACTGACCGTCGGAATCGGAGGGATGGACCCGCTGCCGCATCTGTCGTTTGTCGGTGATGCCCCACAGGCAACGGCTACGTTGTTTACCCAGGAGATGTTGGAGCGGGGTTTCCTAGCTACCCGCGGATTCTATGTGACCTATGCCCATCAAGAGGCAGAGGTCGACGAATACTTGTCGGCGGTCAACGACGTGTTTGACCTGCTACAAGAAGCCCACGAGCGACATGAAGTCTTGGATCGACTTCAAGGCCCGGTTGCCCACGCTGGGTTCTGCAGGTTGGCGTAGAGATGAAGAGGCGACTGACGTTTCATGGCTAATGGCCTGGTCATTCGAGCGGACGCCGGTCCCATCTTGGGGGCAGGGCACGTCATGCGCTGTCTCGCGTTGTCTCAAGCGTGGCAAGATTCGGGCGGCGCCGTATCCCTCATCACTGCAACTGAATCGCCCAGCCTGATCGAGCGACTAAAGAGCGAGGGCATCGAGGTGGTGACTCTGACCCAAGAACCGGGGACAGAAGCCGATGCGGCTGAGACGGTAGATCTTGCTCGGCGGTCCGCTGCCGACTGGGTAGTAGTCGATGGTTACCATTTCGATGCTGAGTTCCAACGGCGGATCAAAGAGAACGATTTGAGGCTTCTATTTCTCGACGATTTTGGTCACGCGGATCACTATTCCGCTGACATTGTGCTCAACCAGAACGCCGGCGACTGCGCTGGACTGTATTCAAACCGTCAGGCCCACACGCAGTTGCTCCTTGGAAGTCGATACCTGTTGCTGCGGCGGAAATTTCGAGAAGCGCAGGTTCGGCAACGAGAGACGCCTGCCGTAGCCCGCAACATTCTCGTCACCCTGGGAGGTGGAGACCATCGGATCGCGATCCAGGAGGTTATCGAAGCTTTGGCAGCTGCAAGTGTCGAGGATCTTCAAGTCAAAATCATCGCCGGCCGAAGCGGCCAACCAAGTCTGGGCCAATTGGCTGGGGCGAATGTTCAGGTCATGGACCAAGTGGACAACCTCGCTGAATTGATGCTCTGGGCGGACTTGGCTATTACCGTTGGCGGTGGCACTTGCTGGGAAGCTGCCTTCTTGGGGCTACCCTGTTTGGCGATTGTACTTGCGGGCAACCAGCAGGTGGTCGTCGATGCCTTATCAAAGTCCGGAGCGCTGCGTTCCTTGGGGCAAGCCAATTCGCTGAATAAGCAGGCCCTCACCCAGGGAATCACTGCGTTGGCGTTAGATATTGAAGGGCGAAGAGAAATGTCGCTTAACGGCCCACGGGTGATCGACGGACAAGGGGCCAATCGCGTCGTTGCCCGATTGCAAAGCAGGCCCATATCGCTCCGCCCTGCCACCCAAGATGATCGCCGCATGATATTCGACTGGGCGAATGCATCTGCAACGCGTGCAGCCTCATTTTGCTCCGATCCAATACTCTGGGAAACGCACGTCGCCTGGTATGACGGCAGACTCAACGATGCCAATTGCCTTTACTTTATCGCCATTGACCATCGGCAAACAGCCGTGGGTCAAGTGCGTTTTGAGATCAAGGGCGAAGAAGCTGCCATTTCGGTCGGCTTGGATGATTCTCTTCGCGGTAGAGGTTATGGCGTTCAATGTCTTGAATTGGCAACCGATGCGCTGTTCCGATCAACGAAGGTTGCCCGGATCAATGCGTTCATCAAGCCGGAGAACATCGCCTCGCTGGCAGCTTTCACGCGAGCAGGTTATGTCTTTGATTCTGAAGCGCTTGTGCGCAATCTAAAAGCTCTCCATTTTGTGCTACGGCGTGGCGAAGCTCATTCCTGGGCACCCGGGCTGGGCGAATCATGTCGCGTCGGAGGGCAGTCATCATGACCTGCACCACTCAGATCAACGGGCGAAGCATTGGACCAGGATCACCGGTCTACATCATTGCCGAGATGTCAGCTAACCATGGCCAGGAGTTTGACCAAGCGGTGAGCATCATCCATGCTGCCAAGGAAGCTGGCGCTGATGCGATCAAGCTGCAAACCTACACGGCTGACACGCTAACCTTGGCCTGTAAGAGCAGACACTTCCAAATCGGCAAGGGAACCATTTGGGAAGGCAAGACGCTACACGAGTTGTATGGAGAAGCCTTCACCCCCTGGGAGTGGCAACCCAAACTCAAGCAGATCGCCAACGGGCTGGGGATGGATCTATTTTCCTCCGCCTTCGATGCATCAGCTGTGGATTTCCTCGAAGCGATGGATGTGCCCGCCCACAAAATCGCTTCCTTCGAGTTGGTGGACTTGCCGCTGATCGAGAAAATGGCTGGGACACACAAGCCGATGCTGCTATCCACGGGGATGGCTTCGATTGAAGAAATCGACGAGGCGGTTCAGACAGCCCGCAATGCGGGGGCAGATCAGATCGCCTTGTTCAAGTGTACCAGTGCCTACCCTGCACCGCCCGAGTCGATGAATCTAGCGACCATCGCAGATATGGCTGCTCGCTTTGGCGTGCCAGTCGGCCTTTCGGACCACTCCTTGGGCATCGCGGTGCCGGTCGCTGCGGTGGCTTTGGGGACGTGCATGATCGAGAAACATCTAACCCTCTCTCGCAGTGTTCCTGGACCCGACAGCGCCTTTTCGCTGGAACCGCATGAATTCAAGGAAATGGTCCAGGCTGTCCGCGCCGCAGAAAAAGCAGTGGGAGAAATTTCCTACGCAGAGCAGGGGCACGAATCTGCAACTCGAATGTTTCGCCGGTCACTGTTTGTTGCCTGCGATGTGCGGGCTGGGGAGACCGCCAGCACCGACAACGTACGCAGCGTTCGCCCGGGCAATGGCTTAGCCCCCAAACACCTCAAAGATGTTCTTGACCACAAATTCACCCAGGATATTGCCCAAGGCACGCCGCTTACCTGGAATTTGATCGGAGGACGAAGATGAGCATGCCAACAAGTCAATCGCCGCAGGGAACTCAGGCTGCTGCAACGGCTGTGGCGATGCGCGGTGGTAGTGCCGAACCGTGGCACGATAAACCGACGTTCATCTGTGGCCATCGCAAATCTGGAACGACGATGCTGCTCTGTCAGTTCGATGCCCACCCACAGCTCTGCGTATTTCCTCCCGACAGCGGGTTTTTCTACGCCTATTATCCGATTTTCGATGCCGGTCAATACTCAGATCAGGAGAAGAAGCAGAGGATTGTTGACGTCCTGTACCGCAATTTTAAGGATGAGCTTGAAGGGCTAGGCGACGGGCGGCAGGTCTCCTTTTCTGCTGAGGCTATGGAGCAACGCTTCTTCGAGCGGATGGAGGGGAAGAGCTGCACGCCACAGACGCTCTTGAAAGAGGCTGTGCTAGCCTTCCATGGCATTGCCGGCTGCCAAGGCGAAACCTCGCCGCAGCGATGGATGGAAAAAACCACCAGCACCGAAATCTATGCGGCTGACATCTTCAGATGGTATCCACAAGCCAAGTGCGTTCATCTGATCCGCGACCCGAGGGACAACTACGGCTCACTCAAGTCAGGCTGGGATGCCCGCTACAAGGATCAAAACGATGAGGTGCGTCGTCTGCTGCAAAGTGCGGTGGATCGGGGCGGCTTGGGACTGAGGTTGGCCAAGCTCAATCAGGAACGGTTCGGCCTCGAGCGCTATCGCGTTGTGCGTTTCGAAGATTTGACGGCTGAACCTGAGAAAGTGATGCGCCAGCTGGCGAACTTCCTGGAGATTGAGTACGACGATTGCCTGCTCAGGCCGACCTTTTGCGGTCTGCCATGGAGGGGTAACAACTTTCAAGGCCTCAAGTTTGACAAACCGTCGCCGGTCAACGTGGATCGATGGCGGCAGCGAATCGATGAACATGAAGCCAAGGTCATCGAATTCTATTGCGGGGCAGACATGAAGGAGTGGGGATATGAAACCGCCTTCCCTTGCCAAGAGCAGAGCGACGCAGCCACAGAACACTACAAGTGGTACAACTTTGCTCAGCGCTATTCGGTGATGGCTGGCACGGATACCGTCGCCCCAGCCAATTCGTAGCGCAACCGCACCGTGTTTGACGAACAATGTGATTGGGAGAATCCAGATCGTGAATCAACTCGCCCCTGACAGGCTTGCATGCTCGTTGCCATCCGACGCTTCGATGGAGGAGATCGTCCGTGGGCTTTGGAAACTGCCTCGTGACCTCATTTCCGATGGATACGATGCAGCCTTGTACGCCTTGGCCGACCAACTGCCCATGACGGTACACGAGTACCCAACCGGCAGCGAAGCCTGGACCTGGATCATCCCGGAAAAATGGACCTGCCACGAAGCCTACCTGGAAACCCTGCAGGGCGAGCGAATCTTCTCCTATCAAGATCACCCGCTGCATGCCATGAGCTACTCGCTCCCTTTTGAGGGCGAGGTCAGCCGCGAAGAGTTGTTCGCCCACCTCTATGCCCATCCGAAGCTGGCCGAGGCGATCCCCTATATCTTCAAATTCTATGAGCGCGATTGGGGTTTGTGCTGCACGCAGCAGCAGAAGGATGCCCTGACAGATTCGCGATATCGCGTGGTCATCCGCACGGAATTCAATCAGGGAACGCTCAAAGTGGGCGAGGTCGTAGTTCCAGGCCAATCCGATGAATGCATCGTACTCTGTGCCCACCTCTGTCACCCGCATGTGGTAAACGATGATCTGACCGGTGTCTCGGTGGGAATGGACGTCATGCGGGCGTTGTTGAAGCGGGATAACCTGCGTTACACCTACCGCTTCATCATCCTGCCCGAAACCATCGGTTCGCTTGCATACTTGAGTCACAACGAGGATTTGATTCCCAAGATGAAGGGCGGCTTGTTCCTGGAAATGCTGGGCTTGGAAAACGCCCATGCATTACAGAAATCTTTCGCGGGTGATAGCGACGTGGATCGCTGCTTCTCGCTGGTACTCAAAGAGCGTGCTCCAAGTGGCTGGGAAGGTCCGTTCAACCAGGTCATCAGCAACGATGAGCGGCAATTCAATGCACCCGGCGTGCGCGTGCCTATGCTCTCGCTCTCTCGCGTGCTGCCCCCCTCAGACCCGGATTGGCCGTTCCCTCAATACCACACGAGCTTGGATGACCTCGACGGGCTTTGCCCAGCCAGCCTGGAAGAATCCCGCGATCTGGTCCTAGCCATGATCGAAGCCGTCGAGCGAGACCGGACGCCGATTAACAATTTCAAGGGCGAGGTATTTTGCTCCCGCTATGGCATTCACGTCGATTTCTACGAAGACCCTGAAGGCAACCAAGCCCTCTTGGACACGCTCCATCGAATCGACGGCACGATGTCCATTAGCCAGATCGCCGAGACCATAGGCGCCTCATTTAGCACGGTGGAGCGGATTGTCGATGCTTTGGCCGAGCACAACTTGGTTCATTTTGCCGACAGCGCCGTAACCCCCAAGGTGAGTTAGCCAACGAGTGACGCTACATGGCAGCAGATAGAAGACAATCAAACATGCTGGACACAGACCCGATCATCGGGGCGGTCGTCGTTGCCCGCATGAACTCGAGCCGCCTGGCTGGCAAGTCCCTGGCTATGATCGAAGGCCGGTCAGCCTTGGAGTGGATCATTCGGCGGTTGCGGCGATCGAGGCATATTCAACGTATCGTGGTAGCCACCACAACCGGCGGTGCCGACGACGCCATTGTCAAGGAAGCCGAGCGGTTGGGTTGCGCAGTCTTTCGCGGAAGCCAGGACGATGTGCTGGGCCGGGTGGTCGGTGCAATTCAATCAGCCAAGCTGGATATCGTGGTTCACATCACCGGCGACTGCCCGCTAACCGACCCTGCCTTGGCGGATGCGTGCATCGAAGCCTATCAATCCAGCGATGTCGATTATGTCAGCATCGATCTTGATGCCCACCCGGACGGACTGGATGTCGAAGTGTTTGGAGCTGATACGCTGGCGAAAGTGGAGGCATCGTTCACCGATCCTTGGATTCGCGAGCATGTTACCCTGCCCTTGTACACCATGCCCGAGCGTTTCACCGCATTGAAGCTGTCCGCTCGTGCGGAACTCAGCCGGCCCGACTATCGCATTTGCGTCGATACTGCTGCCGATTTGGAATTGGTGCAGAGGATCTTTGCAGAGTTGCTCCGGGTCCGCGAAGCGTTTGATGCGGCTGATGTAGTACGTCTTCTCGACGCCAGGCCCGACTTGATAGCCATCAATGCGTCGATCAAAGAAACCAAATATCCCTGTGCGGTCATCGGCTTGGGAGCAATCGGCTCGTTCTATGAACGTCAGCCTTTCGCCCAAGAACGGGTGCAGACACACGCCAAGGCCTTTCTCCGGCATGGAAAGACCCGACTGGTGGCAGGTTGCGACAGCGAGCGGCAACGCCGGGCAGGCTTCCAATCCGATTGGGACGTGTCGCATGTCTATGCCACTGCCCAGGAGATGTTCACCAACCACGAGATCGCCATTGTCTCAGTGGCTACCCCGCCGGACAGTCATGCGGAACTATGCGTGCAAGCCATTGAAGCCGGCGTGCACGCAATTTTCTGCGAAAAGCCGTTTACGAATAATATCGAGCAGGCCCAGCGGGTCATCGACGCTTGCGAGCAGAACGGTATCTTGCTCGCCGTGAATTTCTGGCGGCGATGGTCGAGGCTGTACCGATCAATGCGGGAGTTCATCTCTAGCGGTGGGCTTGGAAAAGTACAAGCGGTGCGTTTCCACTATGGCAAGGGAGCGATGAACAGCGGCAGCCACGCAGTCGACCTGCTGCGGTTCCTCTTTGGCGAGATTGAATCGGTCCTCGCTACCGAGGTTCTGCATACCGATACGGGAGATCCTGACATCGGCGGCGTCCTGCGGATGCAATCAGGCCTGGCGATTCATCTCACCATCGGCGACTACCGGGACCACTTTGATTTTGAAATCGACGTGATCGGCAGCACAGGCCGCCTGCGCTCCAACGACCGCGAAGTTGTCTACTGGCGAGCGGAAACTGACACTTCTGAGCCTGCGAACAGAACATTGGCCGAGGCAGAACCACCATTCGACATCAACATTGGGACGCCGTTCGAAACTGCGCTGGCTGAACTGGTTGACCATCTGGACAACCAAACCCACGTCACCTCCTGCTCGGGGCGTGATGGGTTGGCCGCACTGGAAGTGATACAGGCGTTGAAGAATTCCTGGGAGCTGGGCGGGCAATGGATGTCGCCCACACTTCCGCTGCGCTCGAAGATGGGCCACGCAGCTACCGTTTGAAGGAAGCGATTGCAGCCATGAACACGGTGAAGACTGAAACCCTGACCGATCTCCCAGCTTTGGCCGGTGGGCAACCGGTCACGCGCAAGGAATTCCCGCCGTACAACACAATCGACGATGCAGAAAAGCGGGCGGTGATGGAAGTGCTTGATAGCGGCGTGCTTTCAGCCTATCTCGGGTCGCCGGCGCCTGAATTCAAAGGCGGGCCTAGAGTTCGCAGCCTGGAAGACGCCTGGGCAGAACAGTTTGGTATTAAGCATGCCGTCTCCATGAATTCTGCGACATCAGCGCTATGTGCAGCCGTCGCTGCCTGTCAGATCGGCTATGGCGATGAGGTCATCACTTCGCCCTTGACCATGACTGCCACCGCAACGGCTGCTTTGGCCAACGGCGCAGTTCCGGTCTTTGCCGATGTCGAACCCGACACCCTCAACCTGGACCCAGCCTCAGTGGCAGCTTGTGTCACAAAGCGTACCCGGGCGATCATGGTCGTACACCTAGCCGGCTATCCCGTGGACATGGACCCCATCATGGAACTGGCGGCCAAGCACGACCTCTACGTCCTCGAAGACGCCGCCCAGTCACCCGCTGCCCGCTACAAAAGCCAGTACGCCGGATGCATCGGCCACATCGGCGTGTTCAGTTTGAATTGCCACAAAACCATTCAATGCGGCGAAGGCGGCATCGCCGTTACCGAGGACGACGACCTAGCCATGCGACTCTGCCTGATCCGCAATCATGGGGAAGCCTGTCTGGATGGATTCGACCGCCCCGACGCGGAGAACTTAATCGGCTACAACCTGCGCATGACTGAACTAGAAGCCGCAATCGCACTTTGCCAGTTGGCCAAGCTGGAGAAGCTCAATGAAGGACGAATCGAGCTAGCCAACTACCTGAGTAAGCGCATCACCGAAGAATTCGACTGCCTCCGCCCGCCTAACCTCGCGGCTGACCGCAGCCACGTCTATTACTTCTATCCCGTGGCGTACGACGCCGCTAGAGCAGGCCTGCCTATCGATCTCTTCGCGCATGCGGTGCAGGCTGAGGGTATTCCATTGCTCGCCCGGTGGAACAAGCCGCTCTATCACCTGCGCATCTACCAGCAAAGAAGCGCCCGCGGCCAAACGGGTTGGCCCTTCGTGCCTCCGTGGTACGACGGCTCGGTCAGCTACGATCACGGAATATGCCCGGTGGCTGAGGCCGTCGGAGAATCACTCGTATTTTTTGAAACCCTGCTGCGCTGGCCCAACACCATCGAAGACATGGAGTTGGCTGTCCAAGCAATCCGCAAGGTCTTGGATGGCCGCCATGCCCTCCTGGCTGTGGACGACGCACCTTCTGAAGGGAAGAAGAGTTGAGCAGGCCGCTTCGCATTCTGGCAGGAACAGTTAGGCCTGGCGGGGCAACGTGCCTATTTCCGGTCATCGACGCCCTGCGCCGACAACCCGAGGTGGTCGTGCAGGTGATCGCCCATAGCCACGCCGCCGACGTATTCGCTGAGCACAAATGCAGGTTCCTTGATCCCAGCCAAGCCACGGGCGGAGAGTTTTCCGAGGCGGCTGCGGGGATGATTGCCGAGGAGTACAACCCCGACCTGATTCTCACCGGCGTCTTTGGCCCCATCGAGGGCGGGCTTGATTTCTGGTTGATCCGATACGCCCAGCAACAGCACATTGCGTCCTACGGCGTACTGGACGCCTGGATGAACTATGCCATGCGATTGGCCGACGCCGCCAGCGGCAACCCCATCGCCTATTTCCCAGACCGGATGGCGGTCATGGACGCCGACACGGTGGCTGAGCTGGCGAGCATCGGCGTTCCTGCCCACCGATTGGACGTGACCGGGCACCCGTTCCTACCCGTAGTTCGCCAGCACGACCGCGCGGCTGCCAACCGAATGCGCGAATCGTTCGGCGTCTTTGGCGATGAAAAGCTGATAGTATTTTTCTCCGAGCCGTTGCGCTGGGGCACAGAGCAAGGCCTGAGCGATTCCCTCGGATATGACGAGTTCATCGCCTTTGATCTTCTGCAGGGCGCCATCCAACGGGTGGATCGGCCGGACCTCTTGGTGGTCAAGGAGCATCCACGACATGCCTCGCTGATCCTGCCGGAACGCATAGGCAAGACCCGCGTAGTCCGATCCGACACACCGGCGGTTCTCAACTTGATCGCAGCTGCCGACGTCGTCGCGGGCATGTCCACCACCCTGTTGGTCTATGCCTACCTGCTGGGCAAGCAGGTGTTGGCCATCCAACCCGGCGTTCACCCCCTGGGGGATTGCAACGTGTTGACCCGGCGATGTCTGGTGCCGAACCTCGACACCATCGACGCCCTGACCAAGGCCCTGAGCAGCACCACGCCAGATGCAGGCAGCCAGTTGGCCGGTACGCGAGAACAGATGAACTGGCACGGAGAGCCGGATATCCAAGTTGCAAAGTGCGTGCATCGATTAGCTATTCAGGCCAGCGCACTAAGAACAGGTTCGGCAGATCAAACATCGGTCGCCGTCAGCTTGCTCGATTCATGACTTCATCGGCCCTGATTTGTTAGCCGGAGATAATGACCGAATCCAACTCGTCAATTCGCCAGGTTTCCTCGCCCCAGTCCGAATGGACATGCGTCGACGATCTCCTCCGCGGCATCACCGCTCCGCGAATCGGACTGAACGAGTTACCCCAGTGGTGTGCCTACACCGCCCGCATGCTAGCCGGCGAAGCGTTGACTCCAGCCAACCGCAATGTCAGTGCCATCCTGAGAACCTATGAGCTGCACTACGCCCGCTGCCTTGAATATATTGACCAGCTGGGTGTCCAAGCCTCCATGGAGGACGTCCGTGCGTTCCAGAACCGCGTCACCGCCGATGTGGGCAGGCACAATAGCAAACGAGCATCCGTAACCAAGAACAAACCCATCTGCGTTTCGCTGGGCGATCTGTTGTTCGAGCTAGACGATGACAAAGAGCAGGAAATCAACTTGCGCATCATGATCGACGCGCTATCGAACCTAGCCAATGAGTGCAAGACGATTGTTGAATTGGGAGCAGGCTACGGCTACGGACTGCATCGTCTTGAGCCGCACTTCCACGGCAAGAACTTCTGCGGCGCGGACTTCTCAGCTAACGCGGTAGCCATCGCCAAGCGGGTCTTTGCTGGCCAAACCAACGTCACCTTCCATCAATTCTGCCTCACCGATGTCGAGAGCTACAAGTTTCTGGAATACCTGGAACCGCCGCTGCTCGTATTTACTCGCCACGCGGTCGAACAAGTACAAGAATCTGAGCCAGTGCTGCAAGCACTGACCAAGCACAAAGAAAACATCCACGCGGTAGTTCACTTCGAGCCGCTCTACCAACCCGCAGACAGCACAGCCTTAGGCATCCTCCGCCGCCGCTACATGGAACACCAAGCCTACAACACCGATCTACTCCCCCAGCTAGAAGCCAACCCAGGCATTGAACTGATCAAGCAACAAATCAACACCATAGGCAGAAACCCGCTCCTGCCGCTCTCGACGATAGCCTGGCGGTTTGCTTGAGTGCATTCTGGTTTTCCAGCGTCTACAGCTTCGGTCAAATTGAGCGAGCCTGGCTTAAGGAACTAGACGAAGCGCTAATCAGGTTCAGGTCCGAATTCAGCACCACCAACCAATAGACCCAGAAACTCCAACAAACAACTTCGACTGCTCTGAACTGGAGCTGCGTCCGCCGATCCAGGCGAGCGGTGAGCGAAGTCATAGTTATGGCCGTTATCTCTGTGGTCCCTGTGCCCTCGGCGGCTACTGCCTTGGCAGTTTCTTTTCTTGGCCACAGCGAATCGTAAAGTAGAGGGCTGAGCAATTGGATCAGGGCTGGTTGGTCGCGGCCGTACTTGCTTTGGCGACCATCGTCTCGTCGGCAAGAATCTTCTGCTCCAAAGCAGAGCCAACCAGCTCAGCCACAACTGCGTCGCCGGCATTGGTCAGGTGAATGTGGTCGTGAAAATACTCGCTTCTCCCGGTCACAGAATCGCTCACATCGACGACCAGAGCATTCTTCTGCCTGCCCACCTCCTCAAGGATCTGATCCGCAGCAGCAAACGCGCTGCACCACGCTTCGTGTGTGAAGTTGACGTAGCGAAAGTTGAGACGTTCGACATCTTGGGCTGTATTGTCCGGGTGAACCAGTCGTGCCTGCTTGCAGAGGATGGGTACCGCACCAACATTGTAAGCCAAGTCGCAAATCATCTGTAAGTTGAGTCGATACTGAGCGAGGGCCACGGAGCTAAGACGATTCTGCAGATGTTCTCGCGCCAAGGGGATCGGCTCGCCTTCTTCTTGGTAGATCAGTTCGAGGAACCTGTAGCGGAGTTCCAGATAGAGCTTGGAGCCGCAGAGCAGCCTATCAAGCCCGGCTACATGCATACGCGGATCTTGCTCAGGATCGAAGGGAAAGTGAATATCGCGATAGGCCAAGTTCTGATCGACCAAATCGAAGTATTTTTGGTCGTTATACCCTTGGTAGAGAACCACGTAGTCTGGTTCGTACATCCATAATTCGGTCAAGAATTTCCCAACCGAGTCTACGGTGTCATGCCCTGGCACCGAGGCGTTGATCACCTCAACCTTCAGGTCTCCATTGTTCAAGAGTGTTCCAATCTGGTGAGGCCAATCGTTGCCAACACCTCGGTCGTTGGCACAAAAAACCGACGAACCTCCTAAGAAGAGAATGCGGATCACGCCCGAATCCTTCTGCGGGTGAAACTCAGCACCTCGAAACCCGCGGCTATTGATCAGAATGGCGTTGTCGGCTGGTCCGTTGATCTTGTTCACCACGCGGTCTTGATTTAAGCGATGTCGCGTAAACACCGACGGGCGGTAAGTGAGTGATCGACTTTCGATGTCTTGGACGCTGTACGTGTTGGCGAACAGGCGGACCGCAACTTCGCCACAAGCGCCCGCCAAGACCGCGGCGGACCCCATGGCTAACACGATGAAGGCCAATCTCTTTCGCCTGCTCAGTCGGTCAGCCATCGATGGTTCCTCGCATGATTGGCCCAAAGACCAGAATGTACAGCTAGGCGGCACTCGTCGCCCAAGAGCGGCTACACCCCAAGAGTCGCGGTGGGCAGCGGGCAGCCTGCCCATTGGTTATCGGAAGTTTGGAGGGATGACCTTACAAACGAGGCAGGCCCAATTGTGGTTGAAATGCCCCGAAGCCAGGCTCAGAGGGCGTCACTGCTTCAGGAAATACTCCATCAGCTCGAATCCAGGGTCGCAATGCAGGTCGCTCAGCCGCGCGTTGTCCTCTGAGAACGATCGGGCCATGACGGTGTGGACGCCCTCGCCGGCGATGCAAAACGGAGGGGGGGCTGCCGTATGAATTCGGGTGGCCACCGGCGTCGGATGATCGGGGACCACCATGATCTTCCAATGATCGAACGTCTGCATTCGTGCCAAGAGCGGGCCGACAATGTGTTCGTCGATTTGCTCGAGGGCTTTGACCTTCTCAGCCGCATCCCCCAGGTGCCCCGCCTCATCGGGCGCCTCGATGTGGACCAGCACAAAATCATGATCGTCCAAAGCAGCCACGGCTGCGTCGCCCTTGGCGCGATAGTTGGTGTCCAAGAATCCAGTCGCCCCAGCCACGTCGATCACTCTGAAGCCCAGGCCAATCGCCAATCCGCGAATGACATCAACCGCCGCGATAACAGCGGCTTCCTTAATGCCGTACAACTCCTCGAAGGCGGGTAGGTTGATCGCCCGACCTTGGCCCCACAGCCAGATTGCATTGGCCGGATTCTCACCCAAGTCGCGACGCACCTCGTTGATTTCATGATCAGCCAAGATAGCCGTTGCCCGCTCCATGATGGCGCTGACGCGGGCAGCATCTCTTCCGCGGGGAAGATGGGCTTCGACATGCTGCCCGGGGATGTCGTGCGGTGGCGTACATTCCAGCTCGAGATCGCCGGCTTTGCCGATCACCATCAAGTGTCTGTACGAAACGCCCGGATAGAACCGAACCCCATCCGGTGCGACTTCTTCATTCAGCGAGTCGATGATCTTGGCGGCTTCAACGCTGCCGATGTGCCCCGCGGCAAAGTCCCCCATGGTGCCCTCAACAAGTGTCACCAGGTTGCACCGGAACACGACATCTGTTGGCGCAAGATCAATACCCATTGCCGCGGCTTCGAGCGGCGCCCGCCCGGTGAAGTATAGATTCGGGTCATAGCCCATCAGTGATAGGGTGGCCACGTCGCTGTGTGGGGTGAAGCCTTCAGGCACGGTGGCGACGGTGCCTTGTCGACCATGGGTGCTGATCCAGTCGATGTTTGGCGTGCGCGCAGCAGCCAAGGGAGTCATGCCATCCAGTTCAGCCAACGGCTCATCGGCGGCACCATCGGGGATGATCATGGCATATCGCATGGGACGACTATGGCCTCGTCAGTTATGCTTCTACGATTCGCACCGCAACAGGTTGCCCAATCACAGTATCCAGTTCAGCTATTCGCTGCAACGCCTGGCGCAGGGTCGCACCGGGCATTGCATTCGTAAGAGTCACCATATCAACCGCCCCATCGCTGCCGGAAACCTCATGTCTCACCTCGCTGACCAACACGACGCCCTGGTCAGCCCAGATTTGGGCGACTTGGGCCTTGCTGGCTGCGCTCTCTTTCACTCGGACACGACAATAGAAGCGTGCGTCAAGATCATCCAGCGGCCTGCATTCAACGGATTGGCCGTCGTCTATCGGAAATGCGACGGGCCTGTTATTGCCTCGGGACAGGTCAATGATATCTGAAACCACCGCACTAGCCGTCGATCCAGCTCCAGCGCCGGAACCGTGTACGACAACCGGTCCGCTGGCATGCCCTAGCAAACAAAGTCCAGCATCACCACCGTTCACCAACGCCAGTGGGTGACCCTCAGCCAAGAACACAGGCTCGACCCCGAGCATGACCTCATCTCCCAGCCGCTGAGCGATGGCCAACAACTTGCAGACGAATCCCAAGCCCGCTCCGAACATCAAGTCCCGGGTCTGCAGCGATTCGATGCCCCGGCATGGCACCGCATCGAGTGAAATCTGACATCCAAAAGCAAGCGAAGCCAGAATGAGAAGCTTATGAGCACTGTCCGTGCCATTGACATCCAATGTCGGATCAGCCTCGGCATATCCGAGAGATTGAGCTTCAGCCAACGACGTATCAAAACCGACTCCACCGGCAGACATAGCCGTCAAAATGTAGTTACAAGTTCCGTTGACAATGCCCAATAGAGACTCGATCCGGTTGGCAGCCAAGCCCCGGTCAATCGCACAGATGACCGGCAGCCCGGCACAGCAACTCGCCTCGATGCCCAACCCTACCCCCGACGCCGCTGCAGCCCGGAATACTTCTCCGCCAAACTCTGCCAGCAGTGCCTTGTTCGCCGTGACAACGGGCCTACCCGCCTCAAGGGCTGAGCAAACCAGCTTGCGGGCTACGTTGCAGCCGCCAATCACCTCGACCACCATGTCGATGTTCGGCTTGAGCAATTGCGAAACATCATCAGTGAACAATTCTCCAGCAAGCGCTGTTTGGCGAGATTTGGCAAGATCGCGGACCAATACTTTTGCGATCCGAAGCTCAAAACCGTACCGGTCAGCCAGGGCTTGCCGGCGCTCGTCGATCAAGCGGGCTACGCCCGCACCAACGGTGCCGCATCCTGCCATTCCCAGTTGGATCGTCCGAACCATCTTACGCCCACCTCCATGCCTACACTGAACCGACACATCGATTTGTAACCGCCCGATGAATCTATGCCCGTAAATGCCGCCAGGCAAGTCTCGCGAGATTCCGCCTGGATTCAGAGGCTACAGAGCTATGGTTATGGAATGGGCCGGTATCGATCCAAGAATCGATGCCGGCCCATTGTCTCAGCAAGTCCGTACGCCGCTCACAGGCAAGCGGGGGACCAAGTTCAGTCGCAAACTACGGCCCAAAAAACGCTGCCTGGAATTGAGCGTAGTCCGACAAGTCAACATCGCTGTCGCCGTTGCCGTCGAAGGCATCCAGGCAGAGGCTCACGCAGCCAGGCAGGGCTGGTGCCGGCAACAAACCCGGTCCAGCCAGGCAGTCATCGAATGCGGCCAAGTCGTCAAGGGCAACCAGACCATCGGCGGTAAAGTCGCCACCACCAACCGTGTCGCATTCGTCGGGTACTGCGTTGGCGTTGCAATCGAGGCTGAACCCGCCGCTGATATCCTGATCGTCCGGCAGGCTATTCGTGTTGCAGTCGGCGCTACACAAGTCGCCGTCCTCTTCACAAACCTCAAAGCCGGTGCAAGGATCCGTTCCAACTTGACAGCCGCTAAACTCATCGCAGGTTTCACTGCCATCACAGAACAAACCGTTATCGCAGGCCCCATCGTCGGGGAGATGGGTAACCACGTCGTTGACTTCGTCGCAAGCATCAGTCGTACAAGGGATACCGTCGTCCAGCGTCGGCGGTGTACCCACCAAACAACCACTGCCAACGTCGCAGGATTCAGCCCCGTCGCAGAAGAGGCCGTTATCGCAGGCCCCATCGTCGGGGAGATGGGTAACCACATCGTTGACTTCGTCGCAGGCATCAGTCGTACAAGGGATACCGTCGTCCACGGTTGGCGGTGTGCCCGCCAAACATCCGCTGCCAACGTCGCAGGATTCAGCCCCGTCGCAGAAGAGGCCGTTATCGCAGGCCCCATCGTCGGGGAGATGGGTAACCACGTCGTTGACTTCGTCGCAAGCATCAGTCGTACAAGGGATACCGTCGTCCACGGTTGGCGGTGTGCCCGCCAAGCAACCGCTGCCAACGTCGCAGGATTCAGCCCCATCGCAGAAGAGGCCGTTATCACAAGCAGAGTCGTCCGGCGTATGGGTGACCATATCGGTCCCCTCGTTGCAGGCGTCGATGGTACACGGGACGCCGTCATCCAGGAGCGGCGGTGTGCCGGCCAAGCAACCCGTGCCCACGTCGCAGCTCTCCGCCCCATCACAGAACAAGCCGTTGTCGCAGGCGGAATCGTTGGCTGTATGCGTGACTACGTCGTTGACTTCATCGCAGGCATCGACCGTGCAGGGGATGCCGTCGTCGAGCGTCGGAGGAGTGCCGAGCAGGCAGTTGCCAGCGTCGCACGTCTCTGCCCCATTGCAGAACAGACCGTCGTCGCAATCTCCGTTGGTGGTGCATCCCTCGCACTCATCCAGGATGCCATTACTGTTGGCGTCGTTAGCGTTGAGTGCGTACTCGACAAAGACGCTGATGTAGGATTCACCACTGCAAAGCGTGGGATTTACTGCCGAAGTAGCCACCATGTTGATACTGGCATTGCCGCCGCCTACGGCTGCATTGAACGTGGCAGCTGAGACAGATATCTCTCCGAAGTTGGCGATGGTACTACAGTCATTCCCGCCAGTGCCAAAGACCGAGCCTACCGAAGTGCCGTTGATATCAACATCGACCAGTTCCGATGATATCGAGAAGTCGCCAAGCGAAAGGAAGGTCAGCAGCACGTTGCCAGAAGCCTGGGGCGGCGATACCAGCGTGAAGGTTTGAGAAGAACCGGTTCCGATATTGCCCAGCGAAGCCGAGGAATCCGTGTAGACAAAATCTTGGTCATCCGCCACCGAGTTGCTGTCGCAGTCCGGACAATCGTAGATTTCAAAATCATCGACGTACCAACCGCCGACACCGGCACACCCGTCCTTGCCAAAATCAAATCGACATTGAACACTATCGCCCCCGGAGGCGAATCCACTCAGGTCAACAATAGACCGTCCCCAACCGCCACCGGCGCCGGTCCAGGCGTCTTGCCCGGCAAATGGGTTTGTGTTCCCCGCAGCCGCGGAGTTGAGTCGCATGTTGTACGGACTGTATTTGAATGCGGTGCGCGGAACGCTCTGCCACGAGCCGCCATTCACACGGATGCTAATGTTGCCGCCATCCCAGCCCCCCTCAGTAGCAACAAAGTGCGTGAAGGCCAAGGTCGGAAACAGCGAGCCAGCTGGCAGATTGACCGTCGGGCTGAACAACGACTGCGAGGAGGTTTCATCATTGCCTGCGCAATCCCCAATGTTTGGATCGGCGACGAACCAACCGGTTCCAGGTCGGCCCAATGGCAATCCTGCGGTCTGCACCCAATCGTAAGCGGTCGGCGGATTTGAATTGCTCACCGTCCATCCGTTGGTCCCACCTTCAAACGCATCAGCGAACAAACTGGTCCGTTGCGGGCACTCCAGCGGGGATTCAGAGATTAGAATGTTCACGCCTTCCCCACAGGCACCAGGCGTGTTCAGTTCGACGGCTAGCAACGCCTTGTCCAGCTCATTGGCATCAGCCACGGTGAACATGCTGCCGGAGGGGTTCCCAGTGCGGGGATCGTTGGGGAACGTGCCCACCAAGTCAGCCGCAGATTGGTTAAGGGCAAGATAGGCGTCCTCAAAATCAGAGGCTGGCGTCAAGTAGACACTCAAGGCGCGGTACCAAATCGCCCCCGACTTGATCGGCCCGATACCGCTGACATTCTGCCCATTGAAATTCTTACCGTCAGTCAATATCGCAAAAGCGTGGTTGGGAATCCCGCTACCCGAATGGACGCCGCCGCTGTCGCTCGAATTACAGGTTTGTAGCGGACTATTGGCTGTGTCCGGGTCGCCCTCGCAAGGCGGATTCCACATATCACGAATCGCCCCACCAAATGCGGTAGCATCCTCACCCATCAACCAACGAACGCCGTCCGGATAGCTCAAGGCTGGGCTGCACACGGTTCGCAGATTATTCGGCGTGTCCTGACCAGGCCCGGTCGGATGAGTAGGCCAAGCCGTGCCTCCCGGTGTACCCACAAAAGCAGCGTCGCCGTTGAACAGGTCAATCATCTCGCCAAATACATCGGAGTACGATTCGTTCAACTGCCCCGACTGATTCTGATAGATCAAGTTGGCGGTGAACTCGGTTACACCGTGGGCCAGTTCGTGGCCCACGATGTCATCGGTCACCGTTCCAGTACAGAACACCATCTGCACCCCATTCCAGAATGCGTTGGGGCAGGGAGGAGCCGTCGAATTTATCGTCGCGACCAGGGTCGTGCCTGCATCATCGATACTGTCACGCCCAAAAGCGCGGAAGAAGTAGTCGTAAGTGTCGCCGAAGTAGTCATAGGCCCGATCAACGTCCGCCGGCGAGCCTACGGGGCCATCCCCTTCGGCGCGAGCCAAGCTGCCCGGCAATCCAGCACCGCCGTTGCCGTCGTAGATCGCCCGATCCCGGGCTGTGTGAACCATTGACCATTGATCAATAATCTCCGCCGTGTGAGCGTCGATGAAAAACGCCTCGCGGATACCATTCAACGAGTCAGCCAAGACGACGTAGTAAGCGAGATGAGGCCCAATGGATGGATCCCCGTACCAGCCGGGATCGACAATAAGCAGATCATTCCGCGTGGTGATTGGGTTGATGCCAACCAGTTCAAGCCGCGCCGCAGCGTCAGCCGCCGCAAGGTTGATCGTAGGCACGGTGCTGAGTTTTGGGCTAATGTCGTAGAAGTCGCCGTTGATCACTCGGAACGCACCAGCCGCATCCTGGTGGACCTTGATGACGCCCGAAAAGACCTCCACGCCATTGTGGATCTGCTCGAAGGTTGTGTGCGTCTCGCCGAGTTGGTCGAGGTCAATCTTCTGCTGGCGCAGCTGCTGATTGGGATTGGTGATGCCAAAGACTTTCCCGTGAACGACCAACGCGTCCAGGGGAGTGAG
>JAJDDP010000018.1 GCA_029260235.1 Phycisphaerae bacterium
GGATAAGAGCATCAACTTCACGCGCTGGCACCGTGCCCTGCTGCATACGGCATGGTATACCAGAGCATAATCCAGGGCGCAAATCTACCTATCTTAACATGCTGCGGGAGAGACGCTGCACATGGCTGAAGAGTTACGAAAAAACCACCGAGAATCTGAAGAAGTGCATCTGTATGAAATGCCCATCGTACAAACTCGGATGCAAAATGAAAGCTATGCCTAAGAACATGATGACCATGCTGAAGGGTAATATCGCGGAACTGGATACCTTCGAGGGGATGTTCTGCGCGTTCGAGAAGAGCAAGTGTATCACGGAAATCACCGAGTGTATTTGTGAAACCTGTGATGTATTCAAAGATTACAAATTGCCCAATTATGGTTATTGTACGGTCACAGGAGGTATGGAATCGCATATGGCCTAAGTCCGTCAAACAGGTAGCGGGCGCACCGGGGCGACCGTAGAACAGCAACGAACGCGGAAGGTGAGAGTGTGGTGGGACTTGTTCAACCGGCTGCCGGTAGGACCGCTGGCCGTGGCGTCACGTCGATCGTGATCGGAAGAAGGCGTGAATCGTAATGAGTGAGCAAGGCAAGCTCGCAGACCGGATCAAAGTCGCGACGTGGAGCGAGTTGAAGGATAGAGAGCCAACGTACGCGCTGGTCGCCAACGTCGATCTCGTGGTTGCTCGCTATGACGACACGGTGTCCGTTCTTTACGGACGATGCTTGCACCGGGGCGCGTTGATGTCCGACGGGCACATCGATGGCGACAACCTGATCTGCGGCGTGCATGGCTGGGACTACCGACTTGACACGGGTGTCAGCGAGTACAACAACGCGGAGGCACTCCGAAAGTTCAACGCCGAAGTCGATGTGGAGGCCGATGCCGTCTACGTCGACTCATCAGAGATTGCGGCATGGTATGAGGCGCACCCTCAGCCATACCGTCGCGACGAGTATCTCGGGTTGTACGCCGACGTTCACGGAACCGAGGTCGAGCCGCACACCAAACATATTCAGACACTCGCCAGAGATGGCCTGGAAAGGGTCGGACACCATGGTCCGGTCTCGGCAATGGGCGTTCCTTCGACGGAATTGCCGTCCTGGGATGATATCCAGATTCTTACCGCACAGCTGGCTCGAATGCCTCTTCTCGACGATGCGCCGGTTGGAACGGACCTCGTCATCGGTCCAAACGCAAAGAAACCACTGCAACTTCGAATACCCATCTTCGTTAGTGACATGAGTTACGGGGCGCTATCAGAGGAAGCTAAGATCGCACTCGCCAAGGGTGGTGAATTGGCCGGGACGGGCATCTGTTCGGGCGAAGGCGGCATGTTGCCCGAAGAACAAGCGGCTAACTCGCGATACTTCTATGAGCTGGCGAGCGGGCGATTCGGATGGAGTCTAGAGAAAGTTCGCAACTGCCAGGCCTTTCACTTCAAGGCAGGCCAGGGAGCCAAGACCGGAACTGGCGGGCACCTTCCCGGCGAAAAGGTCACGGGCAAAATCGCCGAAGTGCGAGGGCTCGAGCCGGGTACGCCCGCTGTCAGCCCCTCTCGATTTCGGGACATGGACTGCGTCGAAGATTACGTGTCACTGGCGGATCAGATTCGCAGTGAGACCGGGGGCATCCCAATCGGGATCAAGATGTCCGCCCAGCATATCGAGGACGACATCGACTTCGCAATTGCGGCTGGCGTGGACTACATCATTCTCGACGGCCGCGGCGGCGCAACCGGCGCCGCTCCCGAAGTGTTCAGAAACAACATCTCCGTACCTACGATTGCGGCCCTCGCACGCGCGCGCCGTCATCTGGATTGTCGTAAGAGACCGGAGATTACGCTGATCGCAACCGGAGGATTGCGAACCGAGAGCGACTTCATCAAGGCGATGGCCCTGGGTGCAGACGGCGTCGCCATCTCCAACAGCGCCATTCAAGCAATCGGCTGCCTCGGAATGCGCGCCTGCAACACCAACAACTGTCCAGTGGGCATCGCCACGCAAAAGAAAGACCTGCGGTCCAGAGTCATCGTTGATGAATCCGCCAAGCGGCTGCAGAATTACCTGCAAGCAACCGTCTCGTTGATGCAGGTGATGGCGCGAGGCTGCGGCCACTCGCACCTGGGGCAGTTCTGCACTCACGATCTGACGACCTGGAAACGCGATGTTGCCTACTTAACCGGTATTGCGTATGCGGGCATGGTTGGTCTGTGACGATCGCTCGTCTGTCGAAACGGCTCATCGTCCACGGTCAACGAAGGGCTCTCTTCGGGATCACCTTCGTGGAGATGTGAGTTTTGAACTACTTCGAACAACCGCTTGCGCTCCGCCGCGAGCGACGCGGGATGTTTGAAATCAAGCCCCAGAATGCCAACGGATGCTGAGAATGTTCTGGCGAGTTTCGGTCATCCGATCGGGCTTCTACCGAAGGAGGATTCTGATGAAGACATGGAGGTTCGCGGAGGAGCAGATCGCGTTGTCGGGTCCATCGTTGGCCCCCAATCAGACAGTGCGACGACGGCATTGTATCTCGCTCTGTGCGAATCGCCCAAGATGGCTTTAGGTTCGCAACGCGTAACGAACCCCGGCTTCCGGCAGCAAGCCTCTGCTCTGTGTGACTGCCAACCGGCGTGTTTCCCTCAGAACCGCCTGGGTTTTTCTACACTACATTTTCGCATGAATCAGGGCTACTTCGGGTCATTCGTCGCCCAGACGACTACTGAGAATCGACGTTTTGAGGCCTGGAGAGCGGTTTTCGAGGAGGTCATGTAGTCGTCCCTGAAAAACCCCGATTCCACGCAGCGACTGTTCTGGGGATGGGCGACCTGGGATGAAATCTGAGCGGCAAAGCATGCCGGGAGGCTGAGGCGAACGAGTTTACGAGCAAGCTGAGCCAATTGCGCAGCG
>JAJDDP010000171.1 GCA_029260235.1 Phycisphaerae bacterium
AAGGCTGGGCCGAAGGCCTGGGCGGCCGTTTGCTGCGCCTAATAGCCTGCTGGAGTACAGCTTGGCGCCGACAGAAGCTGCTAGGTCAGGTATGCCAGTCGATCCGCTCGTCCCGAACGATATTGTTGCAAATGCTACACGTAGCATGACCGTGCCGAAAAGAAGACTTCTACAACGGATTGCTAGTGTCCTGAGTCGTAAATTCGTGCAATAAATATTCACGTCGTTCGTTTGGCCTTATAGATTCCTTATCTGGGAGTAGGCCAATGCGAACAGGACGTCCCAAGAAACCGTTGACCCTGACGACCGAAGAACGCGAGACCCTTCAACAATGGGCTCGGCGGCGCAAGACCGCTCAAGCGCTCGCATTGCGTGCCAGAATTGTTCTTCTGTGCGCCAAGGAATTGCACAACACCCAGGTCGCGAGCCAGCTTTGCGTCTGCGGGCCGACGGTTGGCAAATGGCGCGAGCGGTTCAGGATACACCGTCTTGACGGCCTCATGGATGAACCTCGTCCCGGGGCACCGCGGACGTTGACCGACAAGCAGGTCGAAAACGTGGTCATTCGCACGCTGGAATCCACGCCCAAGAATGCCACCCATTGGAGCACGCGAAGTATGGCGGAAGCCACCGGTCTGTCGCAAACCGCGATTGTCCGCATCTGGCGAGCGTTTGGATTGAAACCGCATCGCACGGAAACGTTCAAGCTCTCCACCGATCCACTGTTCATCGACAAAGTCCGCGACATCACAGGCCTGTACATGAACCCTCCCGATCGAGCAATGGTGCTTTGCGTCGATGAAAAATCCCAAGTCCAGGCGCTTGATCGCACCCAACCTTTGCTTCCAATGAGCCCTGGCCAGCCGGAATGCCGCACGCACGACTAGGTTCGGCACGGCACGACGTCGCTCTTTGCGGCGCTCGACGCAGCGACTGGGCAAGTGATCGGCAAATGTCATCGACGTCATCGCCACCAAGAGTTCCTCAAATTCATGGAGCTTGTCGATTCAAGCCTTCCCAAACAAAAAGGACTTCAGGTTCACCTGGTCCTCGATAATTACGCCACTCACAAGACGCCTCGCGTGAAACGCTGGTTTGCCAAGAGACCCTACTATCATCTGCACTTCACGCCAACGAGCGCATCGTGGCTTAACATGGTCGAGCGGTTCTTCGCCGAGATCGCGACCAAGCGAATCCGCCACGGTACATTCCGTAGCGTTCGCCAACTTGAGAAAGCCATCAACGGTTACCTCGACAACCACAACCGCAAAGCGAAGCCATTCGTCTGGACTGCGGACGCCGACATAATCCTCAATAAAGTCGCGAAACTATGTGAACGAATCTCTGACTCAGGACACTAGTTCCGGCGCTAGGTCCCCAATTGCCGTCCGACATGCCCGCGTTTGCCCGAGCATGTCGAGGAGTGGGCTACCCGTCGAACACGGCTTGGAAGGCGCCGAAATCCTCCAGGTCTACATCTGCATCCGCGTTGAAGTCGAAGGCATCACTGCATTCTGAGAACGGCCCCGGCTCATTCGGCCCCGATAGGAACAGGCAGATCTCGAAGACTTCGTAATCGGCCAAATCTACGTCGGCGTCGTGGTCGAAGTCACCTTTCTGATCGCACTCGTCGGGGATGGTGTCGCCGTCGGCATCGGGTTCGCACTCATCCGGAGTGTCATTGAGTTGGCAGTCCTCGCTGAAGCCCCCGGCGATGTCGCACTCATCGAGCCAGCCATTGGTGTTGCAGTCCTGACCAGAGCCGCTGGACAGATCGCATTCGTCAGGGACCGTGTTGGTGTTGCAGTCGTCGCTCATGCCGAAGGCAATGTCCAGGAAGTCCGGGAACCCGTTGGTGTTGCAATCCGGCTGGCATTCGTCAGGTACAGCGTTGTCGTCGAAGTCGAAGCTGGTCCCGGTGGTAATGTCGCACTGGTCGGCTATGCCGTTGCTATTGCAGTCAGGCTCGCACTCGTCGGGGATCCCGTTGGTGTTGCAGTCGTCGCTGCTGCCGCCTGCTATGTCGCATTCGTCGGCTAGGCCGTTCGTGTTGCAATCCTCACAGCTGTCAGGCACACCGTTGGTGTTGCAGTCGCTGTCGGTCAGTTCACACTCGTCCGGTACGTTTGTGTTGTTGCAGTCATTACTGGTGCCGACCGCAATGTCGCAGATGTCCTGCACGCCGTTGGTGTTGCAGTCCTCGTCCGGTTCGCACTCATCGGGGCGGCCGTTGAAGTTGCAATCCTCGCTCGTGCCAGCCGCAATGTCGCAATCATCGGGAATGCCGTTGGTGTTGCAGTCGCCCAGATCGGAAGGAGCGCCGGAGCGTGCCCAGATTGGATCTTGCGGATCGCCGCCGGGGTCACCGTCGGTACCGAGGACACCGTCATGGCCATAAGGGGAGGAGTCAACAGCGGTCTGTCCTTGCCAGTCGTCGAACCGCCAGTAGCCGACGAGTCCCGGCTCGGTCCCGAGGAGGCCTTGACCCATTGCGGCCTGGATTTCGGCTTGCGTGCGAGCAACGTCCCAGATGCGCACTTCATCGATGATTCCATCGAAGTCTTCGTTGCTGTTGATGAAGTTGCCGATGTAGAGGTCTGAGCCGGCATAGTTCATCAATCCCACGCCCGGCTCGTCTCTTCGGAGCGTGCCATTCACGTAGAGGCGGCAGTAATTCCCTGGGGCGGAGTACACACCGGCCACATGCAGCCACTGGCCGACGTAGGAGCCGGTAGTCAGCGTGTCCCTTGCACTCACAGATCCGAATTCGGCCCCGTCGATTCTGAGCTGCAGACGCTGATCACCCTGCTGCTGCCACGCCAGAATGTAGCCCGAACCAAAATGGCCCGCGATGCGGAGAATACGGCTATGGAAGGGGCCAACCGAGTCGGGTCGAACCCATGCTTCGACCGTGATCTCCTCCACGGGTTCAAGCCGCGAATCGCGCGGCACTCTTACCTGGTCGTCCCCCCCATCGAATTCGAGAGCTGCGTTGAGGAAGGCGATGTCGCATTCATCGGGCACTCCGTTGCTGTTGCAGTCGGCGCTTGTCCCACCTGCGATGTCACACGCGTCGGCGAGCCCGTTGGTGTTGCAGTCTGGCTCGCACCCGTCGGGGATCCCATTACTGTTGCAGTCGTTGCCGGTCAACTCGCATTCGTCCGGGACGCCGTTGAAGTTGCAGTCGTCGCTCGCACCTGCGCCGATGTCGCAGGCGTCCCCCGTGCCGTTAGAGTTGCAATCCCCGTCAGGCAGCACGCTGAATGCGATTCCCCAGAAGGTCAAGCCCGCCGGTGGGTTTGAGCCCGGGTCGAGTGTGATCCGATCGACGTACTGTCCGGTGGAATCGAAGACAAACACGTCGAAGGAGTCGGCATCAGTCACATAGAGATTTTCGTTCTCGTCAAAGGCCATCCCTCGGGGCACCAGGTCAGGGTGAGTCCACGTCTCAAGCAGTGCCCCGTTGGTCGGGTCGAACTTGCGCACGCCGGCATCGGTGGCTACGTGGAGAAATCCGGACATGTCGAACGCGATGTCATGAGGGTTGGAACCAAGCTCGCCCTCACCGATGTACTTGATGAAGACGAGCTGATCGTCGAACACGGCGATGCGCTGGTTAGCATTGTTGCGCGATCCGACATAGAGCATGCCAGACCAGCCGTACGCCAAGCTAACGGGATCCTCGGTACCCGAGTGGCCCAGATTGTCGAGGTAAGTTCCATCAGTCTGGTAGAACTTGATGCTGTCGGTCAGGTAGCTGCAAATAGCAATGTCCCCGGAGGGCGTCAGGGCCGTCCCCTGAATGCCGTTGAGTCCGCCGGTGTCGATGGTCCGCACGAGTTCACCGGCCGGGCTGACGGCCAATACGTTGTCCTGGTCCCACTGTCCAATCAGCAGATTCCCGTTGGCATCCACACCCAGCGTCCCACTGGCACTGTTCACCTGGCCTTGCTGGAAGACGCCCGCCGGCGTGCCGTCGCGACGGAAAGCGCGAAGTGCGTCAGTTGCCCCGTTGGGCCTCACAAAGAACCGCCCGCACGGTCTTACCCGACTAATCGGTACATGTGAGGAGCCGGCGGGCACCCCGGCGTCAGCCTGGTTCTCGACATCGCTGTAGGCAGTGACGACGGTGAAGAGGACCACATACATGGCACATGGCATGATCGCGTGCTTCATCTGAGCCTCGCTGTGAAATGCGGTTCGCGAACCTTATTAACTCCACCTAACCGATTCTTCATGATACTGATTCGTCTGCAGGTACTCAAGCCGAGTAACGCATGATCCACAGCAATCCGCAGATTGCCCGCCCCACGGGGCTAATTCTTTACTGAACGCCTCCTGTGCAGCGATTCTGGGGGTAAAAGGTGCGATCCATCAGCTCCAGGTTCTCAAGGGGCAAAGTAACCCCACTGACGAATCCTTCCTTTCTGAGGATTCGAGTTCGCATCACCATGGCTGGCAGTTCATACGGCGTGCACCCGATGCGAGGCAAGGTAGTTGCTCCAGGCGGTGCAAACTTGGAATTCGCAGATTCAGCACGCCCGGAGTCAAATCCAATTCGGGCAGGTGCGATCTGTTGCGCCCGGCCATGCAGGCAGAATCAGCGGTGACCGTTGATCGCAGGTCCACAAGGGTCGTCAACTCGACAATTCAAGCCTTCGACGACCTCCCTTACGGACAAGCCGGCGCGCTGTTGCCGAACAGCGGCTTGATCAAGGAGGCGTCACCGGTACTAACAACGCTGTCGTGGTTGTAGTTAAACCCGAGATTTGTAGCGCTAGGAGGAGCACCGAACTGCGGTTTGATAATAGAGGCGTCGCCAGTGGAAACCACGCCGTTCTGGTCGATGTCGCCGTGCAGCACAACCGCTCTGAACGTGCTGTCAGCCAACGCTACACCGGCCGCCGTAGTCATGCCGTCCAAGTTGATCGTGAAGCAATCCAGATCGGGCAGAGCCGGGCTGAACGTTACGGTCAGCAGGTCGCCGGGGATAGCAAGCGGGGCACCGCCCCCCATGGAAGCAGTGCCCCGTCGCCTCATGCACTCATCGGGCCTATGGCCATCTGAGCCCTGTAACATCTATGGGAGCGTCACACTGTAGGCCCCTGCGTCAGCCGCCTGCTGGTCGGTCATCCCTAATTCAAGGTAGCTAGTCATGCGCGACCCAGGATGCCCCAAGCGCATTTTGTGCAAGGTTTCCTGGGGATTGCTATTAGCCACGGCGCCAACGAATGTGCCGCCGCCAAAGTCGATGGCGGTCCCATTGTAGCCATGACAAATGGAACAACTGGCGGCGGCGTTGGTCGCTCCGGAGAACAGCGCTTCGCCAGCAACGGGATCGCCGTTGAAGGAGTAGATGAAGCTACCCGGTGCGCCCACTGTGTTGATGTAGGGGCTGATATCGACTACACCGCCGGTCTTGATGAAGGCCACCAAGTCGTCGATATCGGCATCGGTAAGGCCGTATGTTGCAAAGTCATGACCGTTGATCGATGTCCCACCAGTGCCATCTCCATCGGGGTTCTTGATGATGTCGAAGATTTGCTGATCGGTCATGTTCGCAGCTGCGTCAAGAACACCGACGATCCCGGTGAAGTGGCTTCCACTCTCGTACCGCCCGTCCAAACCGATGTAATCCCACCCGTGACATTCCTTGCAGCGGAAGGTCGTACTGCCGGACTTGGCGCTGGCGGCGGGGTAAAGCGGATGGTCGCCCGTTGGTTCGGTTACGCCGTTGACCTTCCACCACTTGTCGTACAGCAGTCCGCCCCGGGTGGCGTCGGGCACAGCTGCGGTACTGCCGTGAATGGTTATGGCTGAGGGGAAGCCAAGGTCGAACGAGTCCACGTTGTTGTGGCAGGTCTTGCATGCGAACTCTCCCGTGATCCGCGGATAAGCGAAGCTGCCATCAAGTGTGAATTGATCCGCATTGGACAGATCGATTCGGAAGATGTGTGTCCGGATGTCGCCGGTGATCGGCCCTGTGCCGACCGCGGCATGAGCGACGGCGCTCTTGGCCAGCTTGGGCATGTGACAATCGATGCAATCCAAGGCCGTCATTCCTCCGGTAGTGATCAGATAGTCCCTGCCTCCTATGCCACTGGCGTTGTGACATTCTGTGCAGTGCTTGTTCATACCTGGCGCATCGCCGCTGATGTCCATGTACCTGGTTGTGGTGTGCGGATCGTGGCAGGCGCCACAGAGCAATTCCGCGTGTGGCCCGGTAGCTGCGTAGGCTGGGTCATCGTCGGGGTCGACGCCTTTCATTTCGTCGAACTGCTCGTGATGCTTGATCAGTCCACCACTGGCCGCTATTCGCCCAGGGCCACTGACATAGGTAGGATAGTCCTTCTCGGCGTCGCGGGTATGGCAATCGGCACAGGAGGCCGCCTTGCCGTAGGCCATGTCGTCAGCCAAGAAGTCAGCGGTTGCGCGGTCAGAGGCCAGTCGAGTGATGTTGCTCGAACTTGGGGCCATGAGGTGAAGCGATCCGGCGCCGTGGCAAGCTTCACAGTGAACGCCTGGGGCTGCAAAGGTTCCTGCCATGCCCGGGAGATCGTTCTGCCTATTGTTGTTTCGGTCGTCCCCGACCTCAGAGGTATAGGCCTTCCAACCGGTAGTATGACAGTTTCCGCAGTTGTATTTCTTGCCAACTTCGTTGTTGTGGTAAGCCACCATTCCTGAAGTCTCAAGGTTGTATTGCACGTCAGTGCCGGTGACGATGAATCCATCGGCGTCAATCCAGCGTGACTTCCAGCCGAACCCGCCAATCACAAAACTCACATCTGCATAGTCGAGCGGTGTTCCCAGAGTGTTGTCCGTTCCCGCATGTGGGTCGCTAGGGTCAGCGTCGTCGGTATCAGCCATCATGGCCAATGCGCCGTCAATCGAACTGAAGGGATAGCTCGGCACTTGGTCATTCTGGATCTCGTTTAGTTTGTACGAGTGTCCATTTCGCAGAAACACGGTGTAGTCCTTACCGGTGACAGCCAGCGGCCCATGGCAACCAAGGCAGACTTCCGTTCCGACGTAGTCAGCCGCCGCCGCGGTGACGCCGACGAGGGACTCGGCTGCATCCAGCATCGCCACGGTGTAGTCGGTGTTATGTACGCCGAGGCTGGCATCGCCGAGGATGTAGTGATACATGAAGCGAGCTTTCTTCACATCGTCAGTGATGTCGTCCTGGGAGAAAGAGCAACCAGGATCGGCCGCACAATCAACTGCGTTGGGCGGGCCACCGCCTGCGATGAACTCCCAGTTGGCTGGATCGCCCAGGGCAGCTGCGATCGCGTCGAGTCTAGCCTGCACCTGGGCCTGGAGGGCCTCGGACAAGCTCTGAGCGGTGGCAGCTGAACCATGGCAACTCGCACAAGCTTCAAAATCGACGTGCCAGCTGTGGCCGGTGATAGCGTCTACCTCCGGCGGTATTCCATTGCTGCCTGCGTCCTGGTGTGGCGCGGTATACATATGGCAGGTATTGCACTGCAACTCCAGACCGACGTGATCAGATTCGGCGAAAGCAACTAGGTCGATGCCGTCGGGCACCGGCATCTCGCCGAAGTACACGTTGCCCTGCACGCTATGGTGCGGAGCGCGGTCCTCATAATCCCAGGCCCGCCCACGACTGTGATGACACTGGCCGCAGAGATTAAACCGACTTGCATCCTGGGCGTCTGCGATCGTGTTCGATACCGCAGGGGGTGTGACCACTTCCGGGTGGAGCAGTTGGCTATCGTACGGTGGGTTTGGAACCGCGTCGTTGCCCGTCTGCATATGCGGATCATGGCAAGCGGCACATTCTATGTCGAACTTTACGCCATTGCGGTCCGCGCCGAGCGGGGCATGGCACTCGTCACAGGAACCGTAGTAGGCATGGGCCGATGCGCCTGCGTGGCCCGATGTGCCCCACTCATCGAACGTGGGGTGGTGAGCATCGGTGTGGCATGCGCCGCAAACAGCCGCATCAGTTGGCTCAAGCGGGAGAGTAATGCCCAGAGGATCGCTGACATGATCCGAACCCTTGCCGTGGCAATTCTCGCACTGCACGCCGGCTAGTTCTGGAGTCGTGGCAAAGTCAACAAAGCCCGTAAGCTCGCCGAACCCAACCGTATGGCAGGCGACGCAGCCCATGGCTGGATCCTGGGCGAATGGTGGCAAATTGTTGAATGCCTCGCTATGAATCGTTCCGGTCCAGTCGATGTGTGTCTGAACGTGGCACTGGCTACAGACATCGGCGCTGACGTATTCGTCCAGGCCAAAGCCAGCCAGTCCCGGCTCAAAGCCGTTGTGGTGGATGTGGCACTGGGTGCAAACCGGCATGTTTTCGTCATGCGGTGTCGTTAGGTCGAGGAAGGCCTGCGAGACGACTGGCGGAGCTTGGCTGTCGTCGTAATACGCGTGGCAAACATCGCATAGGCCAAACTCGCCGGCGTCGGGGTCGATGAAGCCGCCATTGCCAACGCCGATGGTGTTGTCGGTGAAGCCCGTATTGACTAATCCGCCTGTGAACCCATTGATGTACCAGCTGTACATGCTTTCCTTGATTAGGCTGGCATTGTTACCGAAGGCATGCGGATCGTGGCAGTCGGTGCAGTGTTCTGGCCCGTGCTCCAAACCGACGGCGTGGTCGATGGGAGCGCCTTCGCCGCGGTGACACTGTTTGCACAGACTGTCGGCAGGCCGGGGGTCTCGAAGATAGCCGGAGCCGGGGACGCATGCTCCGTCCGGACAACCGTTGTCATCCACGCACTCGTTGCCGTCGTTGGCGCCACCCTCGCACCAGTTTGTTCCTAGTTCATGCGGATCGTGACAGGTGCCGCAACGGATGTCGCCGCCGTCCAGATGCAGACCCAATTCGTAGAAGTCGTTGGTGGGATCGGGGCCGGCTACACCATTAGCGTTGGCCGGTATCCCCCACGGATGGGAATTCCCTGAATTGCTGCCCGCGATCACTGTACCCATGGCCCGTCCGCCTGGCATGTGGCACGACTGGCATAGGTTTTCCTGGCCTGCCGAACTGAGCATACCGCCGGGCGCTCCGTCCATGTTGTGGCAACGCCCACAAATAACCGGGGCATCGATCATGTGTGGCAACCCCAGCGGATCGGGATATGCCTCTCGCTCCGGATCATCTGCAGCAGACAGGAAATCATCCACCGTCGCAGCGCCGAAGTGCCCCACGGCAATTTGCAGATCCTCAAGGTTCACTTGCCGATCTTCATTGAGGTCTAGCATCCGATCAAATGTGCCGCTGTTCATAGCCTCGACGATGACAATGGGGTTGTCGGGGGTTTCAGCAGGCCTGAGCAGAATTCCTGGACGGGCGGGTCCGATGCCAGACAGCGCCACGGCCGAACGTAGTGTGCGGGTTGGAGCCTGTTGTCTGGCCACGGCGCAGGAGATGTCGAAGACCTCGACCGTGCCGTTAAGTTCGCTAGCGATGAACAAACGATCCGTGCTATCGATCATCAAGTCGCAGGGTAGACGCAATTCGCCGGCTCCAGGGCCGTAGTTTACCGGCGCCAAGAATCCCGGATCTATTTCCTGGCCTGCAGGACTGAACACGCGGACCGTACCCATTAAAGCATCGGAGAGATGGATGTTTCCGCAGGAATCCAAGGCCAGCCCTTCGCTTCGGGCCATCCAGGCGAGGGACGTACTGCCCACATAGAGGGTCCGATATCCAAACTTGAACTGAAACACGCCTGAGGTGTCGAAGACCTGAATCCGGAAGTTATCCACGTCAGCCACGATTACGCGATCCAACGCGGGATCGATAGCGATGGCTTGAGGAGATTGGAATTCGGACATTCCCGATCCCTGCGATCCCCATCGTCCCAACAGTAGCCCAGTGGTTCCGTCGAAAACAGAAACAGCGTGCTCTTCACTGTCGGTGACGAAGACCTCGCCGGTCACCGGATGGATGGCGATGTCGTTGGGAGCGGTCATGGTGAACGGTGCAGGATCGACCACGGATAGAAACCCAAACGAGGCGTCGTATATGCCCACTGCGCCATCGAGCCGCGAAATGAACAGGTTCCCACTCGATGGATGAACACCAATACCCACCGGTCCCTCAGGAACGGCAAAAGTGTTGACGACCAATCCGCCAGAGTCGTATTCGACCACCTGAGCATTGGGGGGATCGGTGACGTAGACACCCCCGCCAGCTGCCGGCGCTAGCCTCGCGGGGTATAGGGCCCCGCCGGAATACGAGTCCACATAGGTGAGCGTTGAAGTCTGGCCGTACGCAGCCGATCCAATCATCACCAACACTGCTACCATCGATCTCTTCATTACCCAAGCTCCGCTATTTAGTTCATCACGCGGTTCAATCGATCAGTCTGGGACCAGTCAGCCCGCCAGACCAAACGCACATTTCCATCAACACTCCACAAGCAGCAAACCCTGTGCCTAGGAGAATTACCGGGCCCATCTGACCTGCAGCAGAGGGGGAAATAGACACTTAACCTATTGCTCTGAAACAAGATAAGTGATTGGACCGCGCCCCGTTTGGGAGGATGAGCGCCGTTCGACGATTCCCTGTTCCGGGAACCGTCGTTTCGGGGGACTCTCGGATTTGGGAGTGGATCACTACTGCAGGGAGTTGGTGAGGATGGACTCGAACAGATCGAAGTCGACCAAATCCACATCTTGGTCCTGGTCGAAATCAAGGTCCGCGCAGGCCGGTGCAACCGAGCGGCCAGGCCCGGTCATGCAATCTACAAAGTCGCTGTGATCACCAATATCAACCTGACCGTTGCCGCCGGCATCGCCAAGAACACTGATCGTCAGGAGCGGCTTGGTCGTGGGGTCAGAATCGACGGCATCGAGGAAAACCTGACTCGCCGCGTTCGCTGTTGTAGGGTCAACTTGCATCCGAAAAGCCACCTTGTCTAGACCGCTGATCAAGGCATCGTTGACCTTGGCGCTGATGTTCAGCGCATAAATGGTGGGGGCTTGATAAGGCACGACGGTGATCCACCCTTGTAACTCACTGGGGCCAGCCTCAAAATCGTCCGGCGTCTCCAGCAAGTCAGCCGGGTAGTTGTAGACATGCACATCGACATCTGGGAAGGGCCAAATAGGGGCACCGCGCAGCGTGAAGGTGAGGGTGGCTGACACCGGCGGAGTCAAGGTCACAGTAGAAAGACTGTATTCCCAGACAAGTCGATGCTCCAGCTCAGCCCCTTGGGTCTCGGTGCTCAGGGTGATGGTTCCCTCATAGCTCGATCCATTGAAGTACCAATCCCAGGCATCGGCCGAGCCATCAAAGACGCCGAAACCGCCGCCATCCACCAACGTGCCATCCTTGGTTGGGTAGATGCTCAGGGCCGAAGCCGGCTGGATCGCGGCCAGAACGATGGCGATCAGGCCAAGAAGGGCTGGGATCTTCGCTGCCGAGGAAATCTGACGTAGTTCATGCAACATGATGAATCCTTCTATATCGAAAACAGCTATTCCCGGATCGCCTTTGGTCTAGCTAACCCGCTCTCTTGAGTAGCCGCCGACGGGGCCGTTCTTTCGCTAAGCTGATGCAAGGGCTTATCCTGAGCTTGATGCTCGTCCAGTAGAGTGCCCGTCTGCTCGTCGAGGCTTCTGGCGCCCGCCGGGATGGGGCAAGGAGTATTGTCTAGGTCACCGACAAAATCGTGTTCACCAAAGGCAGCACCGTGCGCGTGGCAAGTCTGACAACCGTTGCAGAAAGAATGGAAATCATAGGCCTGCAACCATGTCGCGTGGCAGGCACCGCACAGTCCGTCTGCGTTACCCCACCCGACTTCGATGCCAACGATTGGCACTACGACGGCTCGGTCAGTTCCCATCGTGTCCCACGGAGGACCGCTGAAACCGCCGGTGCGCGTTCCATCATCCACAAACACGCTCCCTTGAATCTGATCACGAATCAGATACGGGTTGCCCTCGGGGTTGCTCGGTGTGTTGGAACCATGAGGATCATGGCAAGAGGTGCAATCCATGTCGTACGAAGGTGCGCCGGAATAGCCGGCCCATCCCCGTTTTGAGTCTAGCCCATGGGCTGAATGGGTCCATGAGTAGTCCACATACCAAGGCCCTTCGACGTAATCGCAAGAGTCAATGCCTCGCAGAGATGAGCAGTCATTGGTCAGGCAGGCCCCTCCCTGTATCGTGCCCCAGTCCATGCCCAGTGATGCCCACCGCGGATCGGTCGGATCGATCACCGGACCGACCACGCCTTGTGGAAACGCAGGATCAAGCGGGCCGCCGCCCCCTGCGTGGCAAGCCAGACAGAAGCCGTTACCGTCTCCACTCCACGAAGCCGTGGTGTCAAACGGGTTCGCCAAGGGCTGTGACGCCGAGACATTGTGGGCACCGTGACAATCCAGACATTCGATCTTGGCCCCGC
>JAJDDP010000172.1 GCA_029260235.1 Phycisphaerae bacterium
CTCATGAGCGTCTATCGCACCCTCCGACTGCGCGGGTTGAACCCGACCAAGACTATCACCAACGGGCTAAAAACCTACCTCGAAACCGGGAAGATCCCCGCGATGCCAGCCGCAGCTGTTGCGAATGGCTGAAGAGTTACATTTTTTTTAGCAAACCCCTTCCGAGCGATTGGTTCCTATGAACGGGCACCGTTGTCTGGCGACCCATTCCATTCCGCATGACGTGATGGCTGCCTTTCACGCGGATAACCACGAATCCCTGGCTCTCAAGAAAGGCCACAACTTGCTTACCACTAAGCGCGCCGGGAGGCCAGGCAGCGCACGCGTTGTGAACCCACACCTTCGCATCAGACACGAAGAACGTGTGGTCATAACGAACCTCAATATTATAGACCGTTTCAGCCTCCTCCCGCGGCTTGATTCCAGCTACGATCACCGAACCATCGGCAGTCCGTAGCACTTCACCAGCGATCAAGTCGCCGACAGCAACCCATCCTTGGCGATTCTCTGACCAGAATGGGTGCCTTTCTGTCGTGCCTATTGGCTCACTCAGGCCATATATCGATAAGTCAATAACCTCGACATTCGTTGTGACGAACTTCCCCGTGACTATTTGAGCGCCACCCTCGCGAGCGCCTAGGATCTTGGTGCAGGGACCAATGGCCAACACATGTGCATGGCCCGACAAGCCCATTTCCGAGAGTTCCAAGTAGATCATAGCGCCTGTCTTGGCACCCGTGAACTCGATCCAACCCAGGGGACGTAACAATGTGATGGTGCATTGCCCCCCGGAATGACGATCCATGGCCAGCTTAATCGTTCTCCATCTCGACGGCACGATAAGACCAGATTCGAGAACGTAGGTGCGTGCCTCCTCGTGTGCGGTGAGCTGCATGGAACTTGGCAGCTGACTGATCTCAGAATGAGATTTTAACTCGGGGGCTCGACGACTCTGAACAGACATTCCACACTCAATAACCTGAATCGGCTCTTGTGAACCATCTGCCAAATGAACCACGGTTCCGGCCACGAAGCAGATGCCCAGGCCGTAGCGATTTGGGCCGCCTCTGGCCCGGTACTGCGCCCCAGTGCTCGCCAGGCCCTTGCTGAGCTTGCTGCCAAATCTGAGCATTCCCTTGACCTGTCCTGGCAGCATCGCCGCGCCACCTACAGCCCCGGCAGCGCTTAGGCCGAATCCGAGGGCATTGTTCCAGGTGATGCCGTTTTCCCGCATGCTATTGACTGAACTGGCCATGCCCATGGCCGCGTAGTACAAGCCCGCACCCGGGACCACTGCGATAATCGCGCTCTGTACGGCCATCGTGGCGGCGGCATCGGCCATGTTGCTGAAGAATTGCATGGCGTGCTGAGCGGCGAGAGCTCTATCCATAGCCATTCCGGCTATGACGTCATCGATATCGTCGTCGTAGCCAAATAGCCCGGTGGGGTCGGATGCTGTGATCGGATTGGATCTGACGTACGCGTGGAGGTTGAGGCCATCGTCGTACTCTCCGCCAGCCGACGTAGAGGGCAAACCGATGCCCGGAACTCCATCGAATGCCCAGCTAAGCTGGCCGCCGCCAGGGCTCAGGACCCCCAGCTTATCCCGCTGCAACCACCTTCCCGTTTGCGGGTCGTAGGTTCTGGCCCAGAAGTGGTATAGGCCTAGGCCAGCGTCGTAGCGTTGGCCTGTGTACATGAAGGGGTTGTTGAAGGCTGAGGTTTCTAGGGTGCCAGGGATGGTCACTGGCGGGTCGAGCGGGTCGCCGGATACTACCTCTCCGCCAAAGCCTCCTTTTGGATTCGGGCCTGCCGGTGGGGTTTCACCCTTCCAGATGGTGGTGATGCCGTAGGGGCTGTAGGTGTACCACTCGCGGATGAGTCCCGACTCGCCCAGCAAGCCGCCCACGCTGCCTAGGGCATCTTTCAGGTAGAACAGGAATTCTTCGGAACCGGCTAGCTCGTCACCGTCCTCGGTGAGATCGACCATAGCCAACGGGTCGGGGAAACTCTCACCGTGTACGAACCAGCGCTTGGGATCTTGGCTGATGGGCACGGATTGGCCGTTGGTGTTGATGGTTTCGGTGACGTCGTACTCGACGAGTGTCTCAGCCCCGCCGCCGTAGAGGTGCCGCTGGATTTTGCCCGCACTGGTTGCGCTGGGGATCCAGTGCGTGCGAATGCGTCTGCCTAAGGCGTCGTACTCGAAGTGGACGATCTAGTCGCCCGGAGTTCCGGTAAGCACACCTGTCGCATCTACGCTCAACGTGCCCGGATCGCTGACGGCTATCAGCCGGTTCCAGGCATCGTATCAGATGTCAAAGAGCAATACGATCCGGGCACTCGATTTATCCATGCCGGCTCTCACGCTAAGAAAGATCAAAATAGAATCCACGCAGCCTGTCGTCTTCAACCAAAGCGAGGCAGTGTTCGGATAGTTCGACAGAGACGGCACCCTCCGAAAGCGTCCCGAACATTACCCGAGCCGCTGAGCGAGCTGCGTTTGTGCTCACGTTTACCGGGATGAAGTAGTCGGGGTCAATCAGGGCCTCCTCTCGAATCTCGATGTCTGCCGCGGCACCAACCTCTGGCGCTACGAAATCATGCTCCATGGACCAAAGCTCACGGCGGAATATCACTTCAACGCTCGCCAAGATGCGATCCGGACCCGCGTCGAGGATCACAGTCGTATCGATATTCACGCCGATTGGCCAATCGCTGACCTGCTGATTCCCTGCGATAATTAGGCGGGATTCCTCATCATAACGAGGGAAAATCCGCCCTCGGGCTGAGGGAGCCCTGAGCTTCACCGGTATACCGTTCATTTCGTCGTCCCCGGTCGCCATTTTACTAGATTCCATCTAGGGTTTGGTTTCCCCTCGAATACCGATACGGCGAGCCCGTTGCTCGGGCGGTCCACCACAACAGAAACTTTGGATACAGGATCGTGCCTGATGTAGCTCTTTCTTGCATGATCATAGTATAACCGCCCTTTGTCGTACGCCCTCAGCGCTTTTCTCTCAGAAACCCCCCTGGATTTTCGTCCGAGAAGATTATTGATGAAGTGAGCTGTGTACCGAATTCCACGGCGATCAAACTTTTTCAGTCGTGTCGCACTGTTGGCTGCCCGTGCAAAGCGTGTTCCCTTGGTCCCTACGGCTGCAAATCGTGCGAAGCCGCCCAGACCGGCCAAAGCTCCCTCAATGGGAAGGAACCGCACTTGGTTAGCGTATTCGTCAGCAAAATCGGAGAATCCCTCGGAAATGCCTGCTGCGGCCATGGCGCCATCCGGAAGGACTGTAACATTTCCGCCCCACGTCGCACCAAACGTCGCCGCACCCTGAACTCCCAAATAGGCGCTGCCGTTGCCTACAATAGAATCATAGATGTCATCCCAGTCTCGCGTGATAATCAAGTTGCTCTCTCGGCCATCAGGATCAACGGCGTTTGAGGGTGTCGATCTGGCGTAGACGTAGAGGCTGAAGGCGTCTGCATACTCGCTGGCCGCTGCTCCGGAGGGTGATTCGACCGATGGCAGGGGGCCTGTTGCACCGGAGCCTAGCTCAATTTCAGTGAGACTGAGCAACCCCAACTTATCCCGCTGCAACCACCGGCCTGTCTGCGGGTCGTAGGTTCTGGCCCAGAAGTGGTACGTTCCTAACCCGGCGTCATACCGTTGGCCGGTGTACATGAAGGGGTTGCCGAAGGCGGAGGTGCCTAGGGTGTTATCGGTTGGCGGTGGCGGGTCGATAGGGTCGCCGGATACTACTTCGCCGCCGAAGCCGCCCTTTGGATTCGGGCCTGCCGGCGGGCTCTCGCCTTTCCAGATGGTGGTGATCCCGTAGGGGCTGTAGGTGTACCACTCGCGGATGAGTCCCGACTCGCCCAGTAGGCCTCCCACGCTGCCCAGGGCATCTTTCAGGTAGAATAGGAATTCCTCGGAGCCAGCTACCTCATCGCCGTCCCCAGTCAAATCGACCATGGCCAGTGGGTCGGGGAAACTTTCGCCGTGGACGAACCAGCACTTGGCGTCTTGGCTGATGGGGACGGATTGGCCATTGGTGTTGATGTTCTCGGTGACGTCGTACTCGACTAGCGTTTCAGCTCCGCCGCCGTACAGGTGTCGCTGGATTTTTCCGGCGGTGGTTGCGCTGGGGATCCAATGCGTGCGGATTCTTCGGCCTAGGGCGTCGTACTCGAAGCGCACGATCTGGTCGCCCGGGATTCCGACCAACTCACCTCCGGCATCTACGCTCAACGTCCCCGCATCACTGATAGCTACCAGGCGGTTCCAGGCGTCGTATTCGTAGAATCGCTGCTGGTCGTAGACCAAGCTTCCAGCGTCGTCGTAGACGTGGGTGAGCTGCGTACCGTCTTCCAGGTTGCGCGTGCTGATCTCGTTGATGCTGTTGACTTGGTGATGGTCGGAGGCTAACTCGGTATCGCCCGCGCCGCTGTTGTATGGGCCATCGGTGACATTGACGTCGGTGAAGCGCTGGATACTCCCGTTGGCTGTATCTCCGCCTGACCAGTTGCCTCTTGCATCAAGATTCCAGAGCCAGGTATCGGCACTGCCGGTGAAGTTGGTACCCGCCGCATCCAGGTCACCCTGTGAGGCTTGGGTCAGGCGGCTCAGCCCATCGTACTTGTAGAGCCACGACCCGCCGTCGGGCAAGCCGTCGATCCTGGCGAAGGTGCGGTTGCCGCGTTTGTCGTAGCCGTACTCGAATTCCAGGGGGGTGCCCAGGAACGAGTTGTAGGGGACTGCTAGCACCCGGCCCCACCTGTCCAAGCCGGTGGCGACGTTCCCGGGAACTTGCGAGGAGATAGCCATCCCGCCGAGGGTTGAGTACACCCGCCGTCCAGTACCCAAGTAGCCATAGTCAGCCACGCTGGTGCCATTGGCAGACACCGATACGAGTCGGCTTAGAAGGTCATCGACTTCCCCAGCCGTCCCGTATCCATAGCTCACCGAGCCTAGGCTGTCGGGGTAGGTGATCCCGCTTAGACGGAATAGGCCGTTGGCGTAGGCTCCCCCCGTGTCGGCTGTTTCCCAATTGTAGGCTACCGTCTTGGGAGTTGCCTCGGTGCCGATCTGCTGGCTAGCCTGAGTGAGCTGTTGGTAGCCGCCGTAGGCGAACTCGACTCTGTTGGCTTCGCTAAGCGTGTAGTCGTAGCCGCCTAGTCCGTCGGTGGTCGCCTCTTGAAGCCAGGACGTGGCACTGGCCAACATGCCGTCATCGGTATAGCCGTAGGTGAAGGCTTTGACGTCGTTCTTGACTTGGACGATGGGGCTGACATCCGGGTCGCCGTCGCCCATCCATGTGTCGTAGAAGCAAAGACCCCGGGTGCAGTCGTTTATGCCCGGATCGACATTCTCGCTCCCAGCCATGTTGCGGGCTTCGATCCGCGATAGCCTGTTCTGGGCGTCGTACTCGTAGTCCAGGGCGATTTGCCGCTGGTCGATCCGACGCAAAACTTGGCCATCCTGGCGGTAGAAGAATCGAACTTCGCGCTGCTGATCGTAATCGGGATCGGGGTAGATGGCTTTGCTGATCCAAGCATTGTTCCCCGAGACGGTTTCAAACTGGCCCGTAACATCCGACCACTCGACGACTTCCGCGTCGTATTCGTAAGCGGTAACTTGGCTGACGGGGCCGGTGACCCATGGGATGGTCGCGTACGTCCCGCCGCCGTCGAAGTGCGAAGGATCAATCGAAGCGACCTTAGCCATTCGACCTTTGGCATCGTATTGATAAGCGGTGTAGCGGCCTTCAAGCGGGTTGGCTGTCTCGTTGTCGGTGACCATCACCACCCGGCCCAGCCCGTCGTATTGGGTGGCTGTGACGATGCCGCCCGGATCGGTCACCTTGGTCTGCCGCCCGGCTTCGTCGTATTCGTAGAGGGTGAGTAAGGCAGCGGTGTTCAGCGGATCAGTCAGCGGTTGCTCGGGGTCATAGCTTGGGAGTGGTTCGGATTGCCCCGACTCGTTGGCGTAGATGTTGTCGGTTGTGTTCCCCGTGCCGTAGTCAGCCGTGGCGATGAGCTTGCCGGCATCGTCGTACCAGTTGTAGGTGAAGGTGCGCACCGAGTTGGTATCGTCGATGACTAGGCCCGAGGCATTGTAGGCCCGCTCGTAGCGCACCGTTTTCGAGACGCGGTCTTTGACATCGTAGCTGGTAACCGTCTTGGTTAGCTCGGTAGCGCCTACCTGCGTCCAACTGACGATCTGCCGGTTCTTGATGTCGTAGTCGTAACGTTGGGTCGGGGCGTTGGCTGAATCGACCCAGAGCGGTTGGTCTTCGTGGTCGTAGTAGGTGCGGGTTGATGTGTACTTATTGCCTGTCGCATCACTCACATCGTAGCGGCGGGTTTCCTCGATTTGGCCTCGGTTGTTGTAGACGTTTTCGGTGAGGGCGCGGATGGCTGTGCTGTCAGCCCCTATGATGTCAGCCGCTGACGCGTCGGGTGGATACGCGGCACCGGTAGGAGCGATAGTTCGTGGATCGAACCCAGCGAGATTGGGCACGCTACCGGCAAACTCAGCCACAAAGCGGACTCGATCCTGGTAGTCGTACCAGGTAGCTGTGACCGAATCTGATGCCCCCGGGGTGGACGGGTCGTCGTTGTCATCACCGCGGATGCGTTCGACCCAGACCTCGCGAAGTTTCCAGTCGTATTCGTAGTGGGTAATCCAGCCGATGTCGTCTTCGTTGGGCGTTCCGACAGGATCATCATTGGCATCCACTTCGCCGTACTGGTTGATCGGTTTTTGGTCGTAGTTGCGGACCTCGGTCAGCATATCGGCGTTGGTGGGGCCGTACCCGTAGTAGCGCTTCTCGATCAGGACGAGGTTGTCCGTGTACTCCCCGTCACTCACGCAGCCATCGGGGTTGTCGGGGGTGATACACGGTACTGAGGTTCCCCAGACCTCGTGATCATCGTTTGTCCCGCGGTAAACATTCTGCAACCGGCCTCGCCCGTCATAGACGTTGCGCGTGATTGTATCGTCAGGCCCTTGCTGCCGGGCGATGTTGCCGAAGCCGTTGTAGGTGATTCTGGCCGAGAGCGAATCCACAGGCGGATCAGCCCCATCGTTCTGAACAACCTCAACGATTCGGCCGTTGGCGTCATATTGGGGGACGGTCTCAGAGATGATCGCGTAGTTGTCGCTCTCTGCACCTCGGCCATCGGGGTCGCCATCCGTAGCTGCCAAGGTCACTGTCTTGGATGAGATTAGGCGATCACCGTCGAACGTGTTGATTTGGACAGGCGAAGAATCCGGTACCGAAAAACTGGCCCCGGCTACGCCGATGTTGTCGAAAGTCCACTGCTCAAGATTGCCGCTGCGCCGAACATAGGCAGTGTGCTTTTCGAGTCGAGGCCCGTTGAGTTTGAGCGCCGGGTAGACCGTCTTGATCAAGCCGTACACGTCGTCGTAGGTGTAGTCGGTAGTGAGGGCAAGGGCAGGGTTATCTACAGTGTTGGGCACTGCCCGAGCAAAAGCCGTATCGCCCACCGCGTTGTTGTCTACGATCCTCTGAATCAAACGTCCATAGTCATCGAATATCGTCGAAGTCGGAAAGAAGCGGTCGTCAGCAGTAGCGCCCGGCAACGCCGGGTCATTGAGCGCTCCGACACCATACAATTCCACGTTGCCGTTAGCGTCGTAGTTCCATTTTTCGACGGATGCGAATTTGACGCTACTGGGGCTGACCTTGACGGGCGTGCGAGCTACGACCTTGGCAGTGATAGCCGCTTCCTGCGGAGAAGCTGCGTTGAGATCTAAGGTGTACTCCAGCGTGGTGATGTCGCAGCTTGGGCACGATTCCTTAGTCATACTGGAGATGTCGATGGTGGGCTGGTTGAAGCTCATCTGAGCCGTGATCAACTCGGGGCGACCCACGACGTCCCGTTCGACCTTGGTCAGGTAGAATTTCTCTCCGCCGGTGCCTTTCTTGATCGACACCGCCATGAGTTCACCGGGCCGCTCGAAGTAGAACTCCTCAGGCAAGACGCCACAATCACAACCATCGGGTTTGGGGTTGTTTCCCTGCTCATCAACGTATTCCGGGCAAGAACCGGAGGCACCTTCGTACTCGTATTCGTAGATCAAGCCCTCGGAGGTTTCGTTACACCCGGTATCGCCCTGGCAAGCACTCCACCCATTGGTGCGTCGTTCGAGCAGGCGGCCTCTGCAATCGAATTTTTGCCATTCGCCGTAGCCGTCTTGAGTAGATAACTCGCAACCCACCCCATCAGAGCAGGTGAAGGTCTGATCTTCCAAAACAAACCCGGCGGCATTCATCTTTACGATTCGCCGGCTACGGCGGTACATGTCAGTAAGGCTATCAAGGTCGGTGACGGAAGGGTCAACAGCCTCTAGGGGTAGAGCGGGAATACCGTTCTTGCGTCCGTCCGGGTAGCCAAACTCCTCAACCACGGTGACAAAAAACGGCTCGTCCAACGGAGCAGCTTTGAAGCATTGCCCCTCTGTACAGCCAGCAACATCGATTCGGCCTGTAATGCAACTGTCCAGATACACTTGGCCAACATCCGCATATCGGTAGGGGAACTTGAAGTTGTGCCAGACAGGCCGAGTGCAATAGTCCGAGTAGTCCGAATCGTCGCAGGTAGTTCCGTAGGCGCACAGGGTGTGGCGTCCAGGCTCGGTGAACGGATCGGAGATGGTGGGGTAGACCATGAAGTGGTAATAGCGGAAGGCCCCATCTTCACCGCCCTTGAATCTCCGATCCAGCAGGGCAAACTTGCCCATGTTGGTGAAGACGGCTGTCTCGGGATCGAGGCCCACAACCTGGGCGAGGGCGCTGATATAGTTGTGGAATTCGGCTTTGCTGGTGTCGTTGAAGAAGTCGCTGGCTTCCTCAAATACCATGTCAGCCATGTCGAGCAGGGTCTTAGTGACCAGGCCGTTCGTATCAGCACCGGCCACTGCCCCGGCATCTAGAACCTGAAACTCCTCATCCTCTGCTCTGCTCATCAGGTCATTGACGTCCATCAGGCCATTGGCGGGCACATCGAGCAGTGCGTTGATGGTGGAATCATCGAGAACCGCGCGCAAGCCCGCTCCGTAATTGGACCCAACCCCGCTTTTCCATTGGCCTTGGTATCGGTAGAGCGTGTTGGTTGTTTCCTGGCTTGCTTGCCCGCTCGGCGTTCCGTCATCTTCGGTGGTCCTCCGATTGACCGTAACCTTGAGCAGTTTCATGGGGTTTTCGAGGTAATCCCCCAGGCCGTCGTCTCCGGCGCTCTCGAATGTGCTTGCGCTAACTGGACAACTGAAAGCCTGCCCGTCTGACCAAGTGTAATCGCCGTCGCTGTATAGGTATTTGACCTCGGTCACCCAGGTGTCGGGGTAGCCAAACATGTTGGCTGCGTCGATGCTATCTACAGCCGTTGCGTCTGCGGCCCAGCAGAAATCGGCTCCCGGGATGGTCGGACAGACTGCCGGAGCTGTTATCTCGCCTTTGTAGACATGAATGGAGTGCAGGGCGTGGTCATCCACCGTGTCGCTGAGCTCAGCCCCGTCGGGATCTTCCGACTCGATGACGTAACCAAAGCCTCGATGGGTGTAGAGCAGCGTCCAAGCTACCGTGCCGTCGGCAGTCCTTAGCTTGATCGATTTGATCTGGCCCTTTTGATTGCATTCCTGGCAGCACTCGGTGCAATCGGTGGACAAGGGCGAATCGCAGGTGTTACGCCCGCTATCGCAGTAGGTGTATTCGACCGCATTTCCGTAGCGGTCCTCGATACTGGTCACCAAGCCATAGTTGGGCGTTCCCGGCGGTCCCGCACCAGAGATGGGCCCAGTCGGGTAGCTCCCGGCATCGAGGTCCCCAAGATTCTCATTTTGTGGGGTTATTGTGTACTTGATGCTCCGCCGATTCAGCCAGACGTGGAACGCCGTCGGCTGAGTGATCCAACCGCCATTCGCGTCGGGGGTACCGCCCTCGTAGCTCATCACGGCATCGAACCAGGGTGGGGCAGCATAGGTTTCGGTGACTGAATCCCAGATGAAGGGGATGGCGTGATGGGCGTCAGGGATGAGGTAGCAGCGGCGTAGGCCGGGGTAGTTCCCGTTATCGCCAGGAGTATCGTCGATCTCCCAATCGATCAGAAAGATTGGATTCTCGCCCATGTTCCAGAACAGGCCGTTCCAGTCCCAGCGCCTGGAAGGTGGCTCATTCAACGGAAGGTATCCGACATCGACCACCCCATCCAAGCGGGTGCCGGTCCCTGGCACAGATTCTTCTGAAAACGTGCGCACATGACGAAAGACCGCCCCGCCGAATGACAGCTCGAAGTCGATTTCCTGAATCAAAGGAGCGCCGGTGATCAGGTCGACCACATCGCGATGGGTGGGCCGCTCCTGATACGGTGTCGGGCCGAGGAAGTGAGCCGCCTCTTTGGAAACCAAGGGCAACGAACTGAGCGCCGGAGCCAACTTGCGGGGTGGAAAATCGGCCGGCCCCGGAATGTGCCCTAGGCTCATGTTGAGGTGGGGGCCGTAGCGGTAATCGCCATCGGGTTCGCCAATGAACACGGGATAGGGAATACCATCCTTGCCGGCTCGCCTAGCCCTATACCAGCATTCCGAAGTGTAGCCAGCCGCACTGCAGTCGATGCCGGTGTCAGGGTCAACAGAATCCCATTGGCAAGTGGCACAGGCGTCGATGATTCCATCACCACCGTTCCCACATTCAGGGGGAATGAGGGTGCAGTCGTCAGTCAAGCCGTCGTTCCACTGGCAGCCATCCGGAACGCCGTTCTGATCGCAGTCTCCGCAAGTATCCAGGTCCTGACAATCGTCAATCTCAGTGCCGTTGCAAATACCGTCTCCATCGCAATCTTGTTCCCGGCCGATCAGTTCGCAGTCATCCGGCGTGCGGTCGTCGTTGCAGTCGGCTTCACAGTCGTCAGGTATTCCATCACCATCGCAGTCGGGCTCGCAGGCATCGGGTACGCCGTCGCTGTCGCAGTCGGGAATCTGGTCGCAACATGGGTCGCTCTCCAGCGGACAATCAACGCCACAGGGGTTTGTGTCGCAGGGATCTGGCTGGGCCCATGCCATCGCGGCAGAACCCAAGAAGCCACCAACCAGCACAGCCAAGAACAGCGTAAACCCATTTCCCATAGACAGATAACCGCCTCTTCGCCCAATAGACATCCAGCACCTCACTATTGAAAACACTTATCTAACTGGCGCAATGCAAAACGAGACAGGCTCCGATGACCTGTGAGGCTCACGCAGAAACCTCGTCGCGTAACGGTAATGAAACGACTACAGTGAAATCAAGAGCAATGCAATCGATTTCACAAGAATACGGAGCGATTCCAGGCCATTTCAGGCAGAGTGTCAGAATCTTGTATCTACCAGCCCGTGAAGAACCTGCCTTTTCGCCTTATGGCGAGATCATGAGTGAATTGATGCGTCCATGGCACGCGCGGCGGATTCTGATACCATGCCCCCTTGTTCGAGAATCGGTTGGGTTGCCCGGAGATCAGGTTCTCATGCCTGATGGCTGGCGAGTGATTCCCTCGTGGGTAGTTGGTGCGAGGGGTAGTGGCCTTTCGGAGCTTCTAGAAGCACCTGCACCCTATGAGCACAGCACTCACGATCACCGGCGCGTTCAAACGCTTTGGCGACACCTGCGCACTTGAAGGCGCTGATCTTGTCTTGCAGCGAGGCCAATGGCTGGGGTTGCTGGGGCCTAACGGCGCAGGCAAGACTACATTGGTCAGGGCGATGTCGGGACGAATTCGTCTCGACAGCGGAGACATCACGCTGCTCGGTGCACCAATCGACGAGACATCCACTAGCAGTGACAGGCGCCACAAACTTGGCATCGTTCCGCAAGAAATATCCCTCTATCCACTTCTCACCGCGGCCGAAAACCTCCGAGCTTTTGGTTCACTGAATGGTTTGGCCGGCCACGAACTCCACGACCGTGTACATTGGTCTTTGTCTTGGACGGGCTTGGATGATCGATCAAAGGAGCCTATTCTCCATTTTTCCGGCGGGATGAAACGCCGACTGAACATTGCTTGCAGCGTATTGCACAAGCCTGATGTGATTCTACTCGACGAACCCACCGTTGGTGTTGACCCGCAAAGTCGCCATCGGATCTGGGAAATGCTGGCTGAACTGCGCGAGGGCGGCGCTTCGTTACTGCTCACAACCCACCAATTGGACGAAGCCGAAAACGTGTGTGATCGAATCGTGATCATCGATCACGGAAAAACGATTGCAGCAGGAACCGTGTCCGAGCTTCTTGGCGCTACGATTGGCACAGTTCGGCGGGTGACGCTCACGCTGGAGGAGCCCGTGCCCAAGTCCCTGCACGAGGAAGGCTGCTCAGGTGACGACGAAAATCAGGTGTGCCGAGAAATGGCCGACATTGGCGCAGCGCTACCTGCCATGCTTGGCCAAGTGAGTAATGCAGGAGCCATCGTAAAGGACATCCACATCAGCACACCGACGCTTGAAGCTGTGTTTCTCCACCTGACCGGACGGGAATTGCGAGAATGATCCTGACCCTACTGCGGATTGACTGGCTGAATCTTCGGCGTGACTATGTCGCGCTCGGACTGACCTTCGTGCTTCCTATCATCTTCTTCTCCATCTTCGCCCTGATCTTCGGTGGGATGGGCGGAAGCTCAAGTGGATCTTCAGCTGCATCAGCCACCAAGATCATCTTCGTTGATCTCGACCAATCAGACGTCAGCGCGCGGTTGGCTATGGCGCTCGATAGTCAACCCGCGCTACGCGTACTCTCAAGCCCAAAACCAACTGAAGCTGAGCCGGAGCCATCTCCCTACACGCGCGAAGAGGCTCTCAGATTGATTCGCCTGGGGCGATGCCCTGCCGCGGTGATTATTCCTTCTGGTTTTGCGCAAACATTCGGTAATTTTATGGGTGGTGGCTTGGCCGTTGAAGTGATCCATGACCCTTCGAACCCCATTGTGCTTCATACAGTGAGCGGCCTGCTCCAAGCAGCGGCCATGTCGGCTGCGCCGGATATTCTCATGGAAATGGGCATGGAGCAGTTTGATGCCGCGGGTGGATCATTGACGGCGAAGCAACGTGAGCTTATCCAAACCATCAAACCAATGCTGCGCGGGCTAGGTGGCCACAGCCCAGATGCCTCGAAGGATGCGGCAGCGCCCTCATCTCCGGGCATCTCCGGATTGATCACAGTGAAGGCAACAGATGCCGGGGCAAGAGAGGACGATCCAGATTCCAAGCCGCGTTCTATCGTGGCTTACTACGCGGCAGGAATCGGGGTGATGTTCCTGCTCTTCTCGATGGCCAACGGCGCTGGTGGCTCATTGCTGGAAGAGGAAGAACGCGGCACGTTGGAGCGGTTGTTGACCTCACGCGTGAGCATGCGATTGCTGCTATTAGGTCATTGGCTATTCTTTGCATTGATCGGCGTCGCCCAATTATCGTTGATGTTTGTCTGGGCGGCAGTCGTTTTTGATTTGGACTTGTGGTCGGCGCAGCATCTGCTGGGGTTTGCAGCCATGACGGTCGCGACGGCTGGGGCTGCCTCTGCTTTCGGGCTTGTGTTGGCCACGCTTTGCAAGAGCCGCGCCCAACTTGGCGGGACTTCCACCATCGTGATTCTGATCATGTCTGCCCTGGGTGGAAGCATGGTGCCGCGGTTTGTCATGCCTGAGTTCATGAACACAACAGCCCTCTTCACCTTCAACGGTTGGGCATTGGATGGCTACCTAAAAATCTTCTGGTACGAAGATCCAGACGCATCACTTGGCGGAGCGCTGGCGAACCTTTTGCCCCAAGTGGGCATGCTCGTGGCGATGGCCGCCGGATTTCTCGGCGTGGCGCGCCTGTTGGCCAAGCGCTGGGAAGCCGCGTGAGCCGATCATCAATCCGCCGTCCAATTCAGATTCGGATCGTACCTGGATACATCATGTTCAAGACACTCCCCGTCAGCAACGATCAGCACATGCCCCGCCAGCACGGCTGAGTTGAACAGTGTCCATTTCAAGTCAACCGATTGAGGGTGGCGGTTTGAATCATATTCCAATCTGATCAGCGCCCTTGTGGTCCAAAATCCTAGTCGCCGGCCCGCACCTTCCAAGCTCCCCCCGATGTCGCCGATATCAAGGAACTCGACATCGGTGAGCGTACCCTCGACCACTTGCCCCTCGATGAGGACGCGGTTTTGTCCTGAGATGAAGGCACGTATTTGTTGTTCGGACTTGTCTTGTTCTTCTGCAGTGAGGAAATCGACGCGCGAGCGAGCCACCGGCATCCAGGTTTCCAAGATGCCCATGGGGATGAAGAGACTGACCCGCACCCCTGCGTCATGCATCTGTACGATTGCGCGGACTGTCCGATGAGAGTCACTTTGCACGAACTGCCGGATGCGACGACTCGCGGCCTCTGCACGGCTCCAAACATTTGCGGCTTCGACGTGGCTTTCTCGTGCTAGTCGCACAATTTCGACATTGCCTCCAGAGGTCAACCGAATCGCCCGCCGGGCTTCATCACCGACCCTAACCGCCAGGAGGATCATCGTTGAATTGGCATGGGCAGCCCTGGAAACGTCCTGTTGAAACGATAGGTAAGCGAGGCTGCGTTTGAGGGGGAAGCGCAATGCGTAACGGACGGTCAACTGTCGGAGTTCATTGAAGCCGAGCGTCGCACCGCCCGCCCAACTCAGATGCCACGATTCTAACTCCCCATCGATTTCTTGACCGTGGTCATCGCGGACGACGATGCACCGCCTGATAGCTTGTCCCCGCGTTTGGGCTGAGCGACGAATCTCATCGAGCTCGTACTTTCCTGCTTCGTTCGGAATTAGATACGGTTCGTGGAGCAGGTCTTCTGCGCTGATCCGCAGCTCCATCATGACGGTTTCATTCGTCACCACGGCTGTTCCACGCGTAACCTTGATCGGATGGCCGAGCGCGGCTGGAACCAAGCAGCATAGCCAAATCGCGCCACCGACAATGGTTGACGTCAGCCGTTGTTTCGTCCTACTTGGCTGCATGAATGTCGATTTCCGTGAAGAAGGTGCCCAGCCCCATGTCCTCGACTGCCCAGAGTAGATAGCGATAGGGGCCCATCGATCCCTCTGGGGCTGTGATCGACGATCCGTGGGCCCCGCCCTCACCGAGGTCGCGGGTATCTATGACGCCCAAGAGGGTCCAGCCCGCATGATCGTCTTTGGTTATGTCTACGTTTGGCATCGCATCGCTGTTGGACGCCCAGAGCGAGAAGTACTGCGGGGCGCGGTTTGTTCTGTGCCACGAGAAGGTGTTGATCTTCGACAAACGTACGCTTTGGCCGAGATCGGCATAGAATCGGCCTGCGTTGTCGTACCAAACACAGCGGCTTGTATCATCATCGTGCTCGGCAACGATCCCGTCGTTGAGGCGGGGGAAGGAATCATTGACGATCCCCGAACCGATGTGAGGCCTGAACGTGCCGCTGCCGTCGAAATACCGAAACGAAATCGCGTTTCCAGAGGCCAAGTCCGCAAAATCATGTTTTCCCGGCGCTCCCATGCTGAGGGCTTTGAAACTATCCTGCCGGTCCACGCGGGCCGTTGCTGTTGCGACTACGCCCTCATAGACCGGCGGAGGGGTTGGTGGATAGACATGACGCAAATCAATCGGCTTGCGATCCGCAAAATCATCAAAGATAGCTGCGGCTGGGTGAGCTGCATTATGGCCGCCCTTTGCGACGGTCATCGCGAGAACCTTGATCTTCTCGTTGCCCGGGAGCGTGATCGACGCAGCCCCCTTTGGAAGATCGACTCCATACTTGAACAGATAACTGAACTGGTAGGCTTCATTGCCCCGCTGGGGATGGTGCCGATGCGTGCAGAACCAGGCAATGTTGTCGCGCTTGATATGACCCGGCGTAATGCTGATCACCTGACCTTCGCATCGGTGATCCACCTCCTTAAACTCCCGATCCCAGACGCGGTCATCCCATTGCCCAACGAAGCCGGTCCATTTCTGGATCTTGATATCTTGAGGTTGGCCGCCGACGGCAAATCGACCCGCGGTATCCTCGGTTGCCGCAGCCAGAAGATAGAGTTTGGTCCACTCACCATCCGGGAGGGCGATAGACTGCCCTCGACAAGCTATTGCGTTTGCTTCACCTGCGCCTGCCGGTCCAATTTCAAACCGGATTCCTTCACTGATCAGAGCGCCGGGCAACATCTCGGCTGGGAGCGATCGCCCGTCGCCATCCATCATGCCGTTCGTCGGATCAGCATCAGTTGATATGACGTCTTGATCGTAGGGAAGTGCCACAGTTTGACATTCCGCCTGCCCCCCGCCATTCGTTGTGGATTTTGCCAAACGCACCGCGAAACTGCGCGGGCTAAATGGTGCGACGTCAAAAACAAGTTTTCCGCCCGGCGTCGTGGCATCACCGATTCGCCGTTCCTGTCCGTCCACCTCATAGGCTTCGATGATATCGGCATGAAAACTAAGGGACACATTCTCGGCAGATTGTCCCCATAGTTCTTGCGCGCGCACGATGGTCATCGGGCCATGCTCGGCCTGCTTGATGGCGCGGACATCGACTTGATCGGTGCTCACCTTCAAGTAGGAGAATGACCTGCCCAGGGGCCCACTGTGCTTTTCTGAAATGAACGGAATCAGCGGCTGATTCAAGCGACGGCCCTGCCATTCGCTCCGACCGTCGCGCCAGTTGCCGAGGTGGCCAAAGAGTGCGTAGGTGATGTCGTGGCGGCCCCAATCTTGGCTATGCTGATCGAGGTAGCTGTGCCGAACGCCCGGCGAATAGAGCAGCGTTAGCCGCACGACGTTGTCGGCCGGCTTGTCTGAACCGAACTTGCAGTCCTCTAAAATCGAGACTCCGTATTCGCCCGATTTGTCAGTCAGATCGAGCCATTCATGTGAGGGAACCTCGTACTTGGCTGGTTCGTTGTTTCCCCGGGCTATGGTCCCCATTCCCCAGTTGTAGGTGGCATTGGCGTTGGACACCGTCAGGGGGAAGGATGCTTTGAGGGCACACTCGGTCGATTGCCAATCGATTGAGGTCCTGAATTCCAATCGCCGCCCCGCCGAGCCGCGTGCCAGCCGTAGTTGCTGGGTGATCACTGAATTGCGGGCAGTGCGTTCAATCTCCAGCGCGATGCGCACCGGGCCATTCTCGACGATGCGGACCTTCACCGGTCCTTTGACCGCTTCGATTGGATCGTGCTGCCGATCAGCCCAATCCATGTTCCACGCCGGCCAGTTGGTGGGCTTTTCATAGGTGAACACCAGCTGCGCCGGAGCCGACAGCAATTCGCGGTTGGCTTCTTTGTCCCACACGCTGGCGACATCACCGTTCTTGTTAAGGGCCACCTGGTAGAACTCGTTCTCCAATGAAGTTTCCTTGATCAGCAGCGGATACTCGTCTTGGTAGGGTTGGGCGCTTGGTCGAACGTCGAACCCGGCCAGCGACACGGGGGCTAGTTTTGCGGGGAATATCACGGTTACGCTTCGCCCGGATCGCCCTATTATTTGCGAGGGAATCTCATGCCCTTGGGCATCGAACACGCGTACCGCCGCTGGAGCATCCGCGAAGGTTACCTTGGCTTCGACGACATCCTCGCGCTCGATGGCCAGCGGGTTGTAGACGACAAGCGGCTGACCTGATGTATCTGTGTCCATCTCGGCGACAACGGCAGAGACGGAATCTTCCAGCACCGCCGCGAATCCATTGGCGGCTACGATCTCGTCGTTCCATGAATAGGTATAGGCCCGGGGTATGCTGGTGCCGGGCAGAATATCGTGCATCTGATTGGCCAACAGCCTCTCCCACGAACGGTTGATCTTCTGAAGTGGGTAGGTAGCATTGCCCAGCCAGTTGGCCATCACTGCGACGCGTTCAGCCGCATCGGCCAGGATTTCATTCTTGCGGTTCCAACGTTTCATGTAGGCTTGCGAGGTGAGCGTGCCAGAAGAATGCTCGGTGAGGAGGAGATCCCCGCGGTAGCGCGGCAAGTTCTTTTGCTGTTCATCGGTGATGTCCTTGAACATCTGGTCAGAGGAGACGAGTGCGACCTGAATCTGCCCGTCTGGATTGCCCATGCTGGCTAGGTAGTTGGCTACGTCCTCGGCCCGCGGGGCGCCGCCCTGATCACCGACACCGTAGTAGTGATAGTCGGCCCAGACGCCATACTTGCGTCCATTTTCCATGATGCGTTCGACCCATTCGGGATTGGTATCAACCCGGCCCTCGATCGCGCCCGTGTAAGACCCGGGATCGAACGCCGCGATCACCGAGCGCCCATCCAGCCCTTCCCACATTCCGATTTCAAAAGGAATGCCCATGGCTGACCCCCATGTGAGTTTTTGGGTCGAGAATCCTTTGAGTCCACAGTGGGCCCAGATCGACGGCATTGAAGCGGGAAACCCGAAGCAGTCGGGCAGCATGAAGTCCACGCTCTCTTTGCCGAACTCGGTTCTGAAGTAATCGTTGCCGTAGAGCACTTGGCGGATAATCGCTTCAGCCGAGGGAACGTTGACGTCGCCTTCATCAACCGAGGAGCCAGATACGAACCAGCGCCCTTGATCGATGTAGCTTCTTAGACGCTCAAACTTCTCAGGATAGTACTCCTTCATCATCCGATAGCGCACCGAGCCGGTAAAGTTGAAGACGTAGCCCGGATATTTCTCGAAGCGATCGAAGTTGTCATCCAGCGTGTCGCGAATATAGCGGTCGATGGTGGTGACAAAATCCCAGCGCCACTGTGTGTCTAGATGCGCGTACCCGACGCAGTAGAGCACCCTATCTTTAGATAGATCGAACATAGGCTCGCTCGTTGATTTCTCGGACGCAGCCGCAGTCAGCGCGACGCTTAGAATTACAAGCAGTGTCAACGGATACAAGATTCTCTGAGCTTGCTCAACCACATCGTGCCTCCTCTGTTGGTATTGGACTCCCAAGAACCGTGCAGGTCGTCACCTTAGCGACGAAGCTCAAGTTTGCGCAGGCCGGCGTCGGCTAGGCTAGCCGTCAAGATGACACCACCGAGCACTACTTTTTGCCAGAAGTGCTCCACCTGCAACAAATTCAAACTGTTATTGAGCGTACCAATGATCAAAACGCCGACTAGTGTACCCGTGACGCTGCCGCGCCCGCCAAATAGGCTGGTCCCGCCGACGACGACGGCTGCTATGACATTCAGCTCCCACATTTCGCCGATTTTAGGATCCCCAGCCATTAGCTTGGCATCGTGCAGCACTCCGGCGAGCCCAGCAAGCGCTCCGGTGATCAGGTAGACCGTCAATTTGGTGCGCCTTACCGGTATGCCTGCAAGCCGGGCTGCTTCCTCGTTGCTGCCAACAGCTACCACGCCACGCCCAAAGACAGTTCGCGAGAGTAACAGCGCCGTCACCCCATAGAGGGTCAGCATGAACAAGACCGGCACGGGCAACAATTTCCCCAGGTACGGCCCAAGGGCATAGCCTCGACCGAGCCAATGTAGCTCGGCGGGCAGTTCATAAACTGGCTTACCATCGCATATGATGAAAGCCAACCCGCGGGCAATCAGCATGGCTGCCAAGGTGACGATGAACGGCGGAATCGAGAAGAAGGCTACGATTGTCCCGGAACTCACCCCGACCGCCGCTCCTGTAGCCACACCGCAGAATAATCCTGCAGCTATACAAGCGACGGGTGACCAGTCCAACGTACTGCGCATCACAGCCGCAGCTACTACCCCTGTCAGGGCAGCGAGCGAGCCGACTGAAAGGTCGATCCCCCCAGTCACAATGACTAAGGTCATGCCGAACGCAATGATGGCCTCAAATGAGACCTGCCGCATGACGTTGATGAGATTATCCTGATTGGTGAAGCGACCCTCGGTCAATATGGTAACCGATACCACGAGCGCAACAAGGATCAGCGGCATGCGCAGGGCGATCAGCCAGTCGATGATCTTGGTCCGTGGGGATCCAGCGGTCATGTCACTGCCTCCCCCACTACTAGCCGCATGATTTGTTCTTGAGCGGTGTCGCGCTCGGCATTGTCCAGAATTCCCATCAGGCGTCCTTCGCACATCACTCCGATCCGGTCAGCCATACCGATCACTTCTGGCAACTCTGATGAGATCATGAGGATAGCAGTTCCTGCTTGGGCCATTGCATTTAATTTCAGATACATTTCGACCTTGGCTCCGATGTCTACGCCGCGCGTGGGTTCATCGAGAATAACCAGGCGATAGGATCGCTGAAGCCACCGCGCCAGCATAGCCTTTTGCTGATTTCCTCCGCTCAGAGTCGCCGCTGCGACCTCGGTGGCAGCGGCGCGCACGTCGTGCTGCACCATCAAGCCGGCTACCGCCTTCTTCTCGCGGCCAGAAATTATGAATCCAAGGGTGGCTACATCCTCGCGATGAGCCAAGGTGATATTTTCGCGCAGCGGGCGTTCCAAGAGCAACCCCTCTCGCTTCCGATCCTCAGGCAACATGGCGATGCCGGAACGCATGGCTGCCCGTGGCGACCGGAATGGTCCCAGATGGTTGTCCAATTCGACCCGTCCGCCGGAGCAGCGCACGGCGCCGAAGATGGCCTTGGCCACCGAACTACGACCAGAGCCAATCAAACCAGTCAACGCAAAAACCTCGCCCTCGCAGATGTCGAATGAGACACCATCGAAGGCACGGTTAGCGCAGAGTTCCTCCACATGCAGAACACGGGAACCACGACAGTCCTTGCGGTGCGGGAATTCTTGATCCAGTGAACGCCCGACAGTCTCATGAATGAGGCTGTCCCGGCCAACGTCGTGGATCGGCTTGGTCGAGATGTGCCGCCCATCGCGGAGCACCGTGACATGATCTGCCAACGCGAAAATCTCATCCATGCGGTGAGAAATGTAGATGATGCTCGTGCCGTTTTGAGTCAACCGGCGCATCAGGCGAAAGAGGGCCGTCAACTCGTGCGGCGTTAGGATCGCGGACGGTTCATCGAGAATCAGAACGCGGGCTTGTAGAGAAAGTGCCTTGGCAATCTCAACCATCTGCTGCTGGGCTACGCTCAGCGACCCGACGGTCGCGTGAACCGGAACGGAGAGTTCCAGTTCATCGAGAAGCTGTCGCGTGCGGGCATGCAATTGTCGAAGCTGGATCAAGCCTGACCAAGGTGATCGAGGCCAGCGCCCCAGAAACACGTTTTCGCTCACCGACAGGTGAGGGATGAGATTGAATTCCTGATATACAATGGCAATACCAAGCGCCTGGGCCTGCCGTGCGTCGCGGATCGAAACGGGCTGACCGTCCAGTTCGATTACGCCTTCATCCAATTGGTGTGCGCCCGAAAGAGTCTTGGCTAACGTGCTCTTGCCGGCTCCGTTTTCTCCCACCAGGGCGTGGACGCAGCCTGGTTGCACGTCAAAGCTGACCTGATCCAGTGCCTGAACGCCCGGGAACCTCTTGGATACACGCTTGAAACGAATTCGCAGTTCTTGCGTCTGCATCGAAGTTCACGGCGTCTCCGCAGTGTAGGTACCTACCTCAACTGGAATCGAAGCGGGCGTCGGTCGTCCTTCGAGATGATCATGAATGGTCTGCATGGTGAGTTGGCCTATCCTGCGCGGATGTTGGATAACGTCTCCGTAAATGGCCCCGGACTTGATCTTCGACCTTGCCTCCGGCGTGGCGTCGTAACCGACGATTTTAACGGTTCCAAGTTTGCCGGCGGATTCGATGGCTGCTAACGCCCCTAGCGCCGAATCATCGTTAATCCCGAATACGCCTACGATCTCCGGGTGCGCTTGCAGCAGATCCTCCATCACGCGCACAGCCTTGTCACGTTTTCCTTCGGCTGACAACTCAGCCACGACCTCGATCTCTTTATGCTCCGAAATTCCCTTCTTGAAGCCGTTGACCCGATCCCTGACGCTGGCGACTGCAGGATGGGTCAGAATGGCCACTTTGCCTGCGCCACCAATCGCTTTGGCGAGCAACTTGGCGGCCTCTTGGCCACCCAGCACGTTGTTTGAGGCGATGTGGGCGGTCACCTTTCCTAGGGGAGACGTACTGGCAATATCAGCAGTAAAGACCGGAATGCCGGCTTCATTGGCTGCGGCGATGCTCGCCCCGACACTGCGGGAATCGCAGGGACAAACAACCAGTGCCGAGACTCTTTGCACGAGGAACTCGTCAATTTGATTGGCTTGCCTGGCTGAGTCGAACTCGGCAGTGCTTATCAACAATTTGTAGTCGTGCTTCTCCGCCTCCTCCTCCAGGCCGCTGCGGAGATCCTGGTAGAACTGATGCTGCACCGTGAGTAGAGTGACGCCTATGGTTCTTGAGCTCGTATCCGATTCAGTTGCGTCTCTCTTGCACCCTGAAGCAGGCAGGATGAATCCAAGAACAAACGCGAAGGCAATCTGCCAAGACTCGCTCGTCAAGGCTGCCCCAATTCTTCTGACGCAATTCCTGCGGACCATCCACCGCCTCCTGGAAATTCGCTCGCTCCACGGCAAGACGATTGAACGCCGTGCGCAGGATCAGTCACCCGCGACGGCAGCGGAATCGCTTGCCACATTCATGCTGCCGAACATGCCACGACCAGCCACATTCTAAGCTGAATCAGCTCTCACTTCATAGGGCGCTGGCAACACGCCTG
>JAJDDP010000173.1 GCA_029260235.1 Phycisphaerae bacterium
CTCCTGGATCACCCAGTATGGGTTGTAGGCCACTTCCCACGCATAGCCATCGAGGTCGCGGAAATAACCTGAATACCCACCCCAGAAGACCTCTTCGGGTTCCTTGACGATGTTTGCACCTCTGTCCTTGAGGCGGGTGAAGACATCGATCGGTGTCTCCCGGGAGTTCAAACCGTAGGCGATGTTTTCGCCCACCAGATTGTTGCAGAACCCGATTTCCCACGCCCGGTCACCCGGCCCCTGGCCATCTGGGGATTCGTGGGCGAAGAAATCGAGGCGATAAAGATTCTCGGCGTGGGCATCTGCAGCTACCTGGAGCCGATGTGAGTAGATCAGCGGCGCTAGTCCGTTGGCTATTCGATGCTCATTGAGCAGCCGGAATAGCTCGGCATGATTGAAATCGTCCGGCGGGATAATGCAAGTACAGTCATCGTCGGCACAGCCTGGGAGTGGAACAGTCAGGGGAGGAGGTCTGACGGGGCTGGTCACGGTCGCGTCGCTGACCACCTGCCCAGGCCCAGTGCTTCGGCTTGCTGTCGTTCCGCATCCACCTACGCCTAGAGTGACGGCCAGCCCCAACGCCAGGAGCGAGGGACGGACAGGCTGATCAACACCCTCGGCCAGGCGCCTCTGGGTACGACGACGCCCTGCGCCTACTTGTGGTCCACTACATAGGATCAAAAAGACCTCCAACGGCTTCGTGCCTAGCTGTTGGAATCAAAAAGGAGGGATCATTCCAGCTCCGGCGAGCCTCGGCTCCAGCGAGGCTCGGCCCATACTATGCAGCCCCAACGGTCCAGACAACATTTTTTATCGGCTCCTCAGGCGGTTTCTTTCGAGGACAATGGCAATTCCTTGTGTGGCATGTACTTGCGTTCGATCAGGATGGGCAAGAATGACCGCCAATGGGAGAGTTGGCCTTTTTGGTCGAACCGAGAACGGGGCGGGTTCGTCTGAACTGTGAACTTTTCGGCGCCGAATGGACAGGAGTGGTCCAAGGGGGCTGGATCGTCTGCCCGTCAGGGTCGATAATGGCGGTATTGTTCTGTGTTGGAGGAGGCTTGCGCATGTGTGGTATCGTGGGATATGTGGGCAGTAGATATGCCCTGCCGATCGTGATGGAAGGGATCAAGAGGCTTGAGTACCGCGGGTACGATTCAGCCGGATTCGCCACCCTCACTGAGGATGGGATGGTCGTTCGCAAATCTGCCGGACGGGTAAGCGTCGTTGAGTCCGTCTTGCCCGACCTGGACCAAGCCACCAAGGAAGCAACCACGGCAATGGCCCATACGCGCTGGGCGACCCACGGCGCTCCCAATGACGAAAATGCCCACCCCCACTGCGATTCCTCTGGCAAAATCTCCCTGGTCCACAACGGGATCATCGAGAATTATCATTCGCTGCGAACCTACCTTGAAAAAGAGGGCGTCACATTTGAGAGCGCGACTGATACGGAAGTGTTGGTTCAGCTGGTGGGGCATCTCTACAAGGGCAACCTTGAACAGGCGGTGCGCGAAGCCCTTTTGCAGGTAGATGGCACCTATGGCATCGCGGTCCTGAGTTCCCAAGAGCCAGGCGTAATCATTGCCGCCCGGCGGGGAAGCCCGCTGATCATCGGGGTTGGCAAAGACGAGTACTTGGTCGCCTCAGACGCAGCGGCCATCGTCGAGCACACCAATCAAGTTATCTACATGTCGGACAACGAGATAGCCCGCGTGACAGCTTCTGGCTTTAGCATGACCAATCTCGATGCCATGCCGGTCACCAAAGAGCTGTCCGACCTGGAGTTGTCTCTCGAAGAAATCGAGCTGGGCGGCTACGAACACTTCATGCTCAAGGAGATTTTTGAGCAGCCCAAGTCATTGGAGGATTGTTTGCGTGGGCGCATCGATCTCAAGAACGGAGAGGTCCACTTAGGAGGCCTGCGTGATTGTGCCCGCGAATTGATTCGGGCTAAGCGGTTCATCTTTAGCGCCTGTGGCACAGCTTGGCACGCCGGGCTGGTGGGAGAGTACCTCTTCGAGGACTTGGCCCGTATCCCTACTGAAACCGAGTACGCCAGCGAATTTCGATACCGTAACCCAATCATCAACGACGGCACCGTCGTGCTCTCTATCTCGCAGAGCGGCGAGACGGCCGACACCATGGCCGCCATGAACGAAGCCAAAGAACGCGGTGCCCTCTGCCTCGGCGTGGTGAATGTCGTCGGATCGTCAATCTCGCGAAACACGGATGCGGGCGTGTACCTGCACGTCGGCCCTGAAATTGGCGTCGCCAGCACCAAGGCGTTCATGGGCCAACTTGCGGTGATCTCATTGATCGCTGCCTACCTAGGCCGACGTCGCCACATGTCTCAAGCAGCCAGTGCCGAATACCTCCGCGCCCTGAACGGCGTCCCTGCTCAAATCAGCAAGCTGCTGGACCAAGCTGACCGGGCCAAAGCCATTGCTGAAGCGTACGTCCATCGCGACAATTGGCTCTACCTGGGTCGGGGATACAATTATCCGGTCGCCCTCGAAGGGGCGCTTAAACTCAAGGAAATCAGTTACATCCACGCTGAGGGATTGCCTGCGGCTGAGATGAAGCATGGCCCCATCGCTTTGATCACCGAAGGAATGCCAGTAGTTGTCATCGCTACCGATGGCATGCAATACGGGAAAATCGTTGGCAACATCGAAGAGGTAAGAGCCAGGGGAGGCCACGTCATCGCCATCGCTACCGAAGGCAACACCGAAATCGAATCCCTGGCCAAGCACACCTTCTACGTCCCCGACATAGCCGAGCCGCTCCAACCCCTGCTAACGGTAGTGCCTCTACAATTGATCGCCTACCACGCAGCCGTGCTACGAGGCTGCAACGTAGACAAGCCAAGGAACTTGGCCAAGAGTGTGACTGTGGAGTAACCCAACAGGCAGAGTCGGCACGCAATCCGTGCCGAGGCAGTATACGGCAAGGAACCCGGCGAGACGCTCATGTCGCTCGTCGGGTTCTTCTTGCCAGTCTCTGGGCGTCGGTTTAGAAAAGGAACGAGAAGAAGTCCCAGGCGAAGAAATAAATCTCATCAATGGTGCCCCACATTACACATTTCCTTGTTTTCTGATGATCGATTTCAGGGCGACGCTCTTGGCAACCGTTTGCCATGCGCGCCAAACTCATGGGATTCTTCGCGGAGCAGGTGCGATCTCTGACAGCACGACCAAAATAAAGCAAAGAATTCCGAAGAAGCGCGGTTTCTGGGACTCAGCGAGTCAGCGTTCGTGCTACTCAGCACGGCGCTAGCTACCGTCGTCGAGTTGATGTACGGTGCGTTCGTGCAATCGACGATTTGGTTTTGGGGTGCGGCTTTGGAGATGCAGCGTGAAGATCGAAGTGTTGGGTACCGGATGTCCGAACTGCTCGGCGCTGGCAGACGCCGTGAAGGCGTCAGCAGACAGGTTGGGCATCGAGTACGAGTTAAGCAAGGTCACGGATATCGTGAAGATCACGGACTACGGTGTGATGATGACGCCGGCGCTGGTGATCGACGGCAACGTGCGGCTTTCGGGCAGAACGGCCGGTGAGCCGGAATTGACGAAGATCATCGAAGCAGCACAGGCCGAATCGTCTTAGCGTGGAACGGGAGGCGCGTATGAAAGCGGCTGTATCGACGGTTCTGCTGCTGTTTGTCGCCGTGAGCCTCGCGTATGTGGTCGTCGGTGACCGCAGTTCGGAAGCGGACCTGAACGATGGGCCGGTTGCACGCACAGCACCGGACACCGGCGGCACCGCGATGCCCGATTCGAGTGCGACGCCGGCGAGCGAAGAGAAACTCGCGGAAGATCCAGAGCGGAAGCTGGTGGCGTACTTTTTTCACGGGGACGACCGCTGCAAGAGGTGTCGTGCGATGGAGCGGTATGCGCGCGAGGTGATCGATCAGAGCTTTGCGGATGAAGTGAAGCAAGGCGCAATCGAATGGCGAGCGGTGAACTTCGACCAACCCACCAACGAACACTACATCAAGACGTACGATTTGAGCGCCAGTGCGGTGGTCGTCGTCTCGACCGTGGACGGCCGCCCGGTTCATTGGCGCAATCTCGAGCTCATCTGGAACCTGGGCGGTGACGAGACCGCCTACAAGGCTTACATCCTCAAGGAAGTTACCGAGATGGTGGAGCGGGGCTCGTGACGGGCGAACTACTTCTCGGTGCCGGCTCGGCCGCGTGGCTGGGCATCCTGACTGCAATCAGCCCCTGCCCGCTCGCATCGAACATCGCGGCGATCTCGTTCATCTCCCGGCGCGTGGAGCGTCCCGGTGCGGTACTCGCTACCGGCCTCCTGTACACCTGTGGTCGCACGTTGGTTTACATGGCCCTGGCCATGCTCCTTGTTTCGAGTTTGCTCTCCGTGACAGATGTATCGCACGCACTTCAGAGGCACATCAACAAGCTACTGGGGCCATTGTTGATTCTCGTCGGTATGGTGTTGCTTGGTCTGATCCGGCTGCCGGCGATCGGTTCGGGCGTTGCGGAACGTGCGGGAAAACGCGTTGAAGGTTGGGGATACTTTGGCAGCTTCGCATTGGGCGCGGTGTTTGCGTTGGCCTTCTGTCCGGCGTCGGCCGCGTTGTTCTTCGGCGCCTTGGTTCCGCTCGCGATCAAGTACGAATCGCGTGTGCTCCTGCCATTGACCTACGGCGTCGGCACGGCGCTTCCGGTCCTCGGCTTCGCCGTGATCATCGCGACAGGGGCCCGGGCGCTTGGCAAGGCCTTTGATCGCGTCGCGATACTCGAGCGCTGGATGCGTTACGGAACCGGAGCTCTCTTCATCGCAGTAGGGGTCTACTACGCACTTCGGTTTTCCTTCCGGGTACTCTAGAGCACGTATCAGGCAAGTCTGGCGCCCTCTGATTTGTGGGGGTATGCTACAAGCCATCTAGCATGGAGACTTCATCTACATCATCGTACTCCTTGCTCATTGGCGGCAAGAAGGTGAAGTTCTTGACAGCTGGCCCTGACAGCGGCCGGGTGGTTTTGCTGCTCCACGGCGGGCAGTTCACCTCTGAGGCTTGGGCGAAAACAAAGACGCTGGAGCGATTGGCTAAGGAAGGGCATCGGGCGGTTGCGGTCGATTTGCCTGGGTTTCGAGAATCGGCTTCGACGACCCTGCAGCCTGTCGAATGGCTCAGCCAACAAACCGAAACTTCGAAGCTGGGTCACCCGGTTAGCCCTACCGCTCCCGAGAGAGGGTGGATTGCCTTGCCCTTGTCGTTCGCCAGTCCGATCATGTGACAAGGTTGGTGGAGGTTCTCCTCGCAGAATGTGTGGGTGCTAGTCCAGTGAGGTTGTCACGCGGCTTGTCTTGCCTTCAAGCTGCGCCACAGGCACCAGGCGAAGGTGCAGAGTCCAAAGGCCATCCCCACATGGCTGAGCCCATACAGCCCGTGCCGCAGGGCTGTGCTGCCGCCGAATAGGGCGGCGTCGATCTCAACAATGTCTTCCTTGCCGGCGCGGACAGAGAGCAATACATGGTAGCCCTTGTAGAGCATCAGGCTCACGGTTGCAGTGACGCAAGGCAGGTAGGTGCCCACTGCCCACCGAAGCGCCTGCGGGCTGACCTCACGTCCGCCGTGTGCCCTGGCTAAGTGGAGCACGCTGGCTAGAGCGATGGGGAGGAGAACCGCGGTAACCATGATATGTCCATGGACCAGGGCGAGATGCAAAGTCGCCTCCCAATAGCGCAGGCCACCAGGGCCGGGAGCAAGGCTGACCTTCTTGGACGATTCCTGATAGGCAACCCCGCTCAGAAGGCCGACGACCATGAGAACCAGGGCATAGCGCAACAGCGTCCGGATCGCTCTTGTGTAGTGAGGTGGGTACCGGGCTTCTAGGTCGGTCATCCTCTCAGTTTTTCCTTTCCGCGAGGCCCTGCGATCAACCGCCGTCCTCTTCGGTTGCGGGAAAGGCCTTGACCATTCCGTCGAGGTAGCGCCATTGCTCGTCCCGGAAGTTCTTCAGAGGATCAAGGTGAGCAGCTACATTCTTGTAGCGGCGCTGCTGCTTGACGTATTCTTCCAACGGCGTTCCGTCGGGGCGTTCGTTGATCCGGTACCGGCTTCCTTCAAAGATCTCATATAGCGGAAACAGGCCACTGCGGACAGCTGTACCAATCAGCTCTGTGCTCTGCTCCGGCTCTGATTTCCAGCCGGTGGGGCATGGCGAAAGGATGAGCAGGAATCGAAAACCCGTCATTGAGCGGGCCAGTTTGATCTTGCGTATGAAATCTTCGCAGTGGGCGACTGAGAGGGTGGCTGCGTAGGGAATACGGTGCGCAGCCATGATGGCCATGATGTCCTTCTTGCGTTCACCCTTGCCCGATGCCGTGGTCGTGGTGACGACGCCTTCGGGGGTGGCGCTGCTTCGTTGACCGCCCGTGTTGCCGTAGATTTCGTTGTCATAGCAGATGTAGATGATGTCTTCGTTGCGTTCTGCTGCGGCTGACAAGGTGGCGATACCGATGTCGTAGGTGCCGCCGTCGCCGGCCCAGCAGACGACCGGATGGGGGTCGTCATTCATTTTCGCCACGGCGCTGATCCCGGTGGCTACCGCAGCCGCAGCGGCAAAAGTCGAGGCTGCTGTGGGTACACCATACCCGCTGGTGGGGAAGGCCCCGGCGGTCACGATGCCGCAACAGGCCGGGATGACCAGGGTTGGCTTTTCATCACCGAGGGCGCTGTCCAACCACTGCAAAGCGATGGACATGCCGCACCCTGCGCAGTTGGTGTTGCCCGGCCGAAGGAGATAATCACAGTACGCCCGCTCTTGATTCTGCTTGGTTTCGCAGGACATTAGGCAGCCGCCTCCTTCCAGATCGGGGCTGTTGATTGGGACCGCTGATTTAGGTCGTCGATGATTTCGCCGATCATGGCAGGCGTGACGTCGCCGCCGCCGAGACCGACCACGTAATCTTGTAGCAGAACATCTGGTCGTTCCCGGAGAGTCGCGGCGATCTCCTGCCAGAAAATGCCTCCCGAGCCGGGCGAATGATTCCGATCAAGCACGGCCACGCGCTTGGCAGAGCCGATGGCTGCGATCAGTTCTTCGCGCGGGAAGGGGCGGAACATCTTAGTCCGCACCATTCCGATTTTCTCCCCACCTTCACGGCGGGCTTTGACCACGTCGCCCAGTGTACGGGCCATGGTGTTGCAGGCGATGACCACCGTTTCGGCGTCCTCTGTACACTTGGCTTCCAAGATGCCTGCCGGGCGGCGTTCAAATACAAGCTCGAACTCGTCGATCGCTGTGGCCAGCACGGCTGGAACACGCTCCATCGACTGCTGGATCTCATGGCGATGCAGCTCGGTCTCTCGCGGCCAGGTTAGCCCTCCAATGGTGGATGGATGAGCGTGGGAAAGTCGATGGGGAACATTGCACTTGGGCAGATAGGCATCGACCTTGGCTTGGTCGGGGAGATCGACCACCATGGTTGTGTGCGAAGTGACGAAACCATCCATAGCAACGATGACCGGCAGCAGGATTTGCTCGTCCTCAGCTACCCTAAACGCCAGGAGAATGGTATCCGCCAAATCTTGGTGTGAATCGCAATAAAACTGCAGCCATGCGGCGTCTCGAAACATCAAGCTGTCGCCTTGATCAACCCAGATGTTCCAGGGTGGACCCAACGTGCGGTTCACCGCGATCATAACAATCGGCAGCCGGTAATAACCGGCGGCGAAAATGTTCTCGACCATGTAGGCCAATCCGTTAGAGGAACTGGCGGTGAAGGTCCGCGCCCCTGCCAGCGATGCACCCATGCACACAGCCATGGCGCTGTGCTCGGATTCGACCGCAACCACGCGCCCCTTGCTGAATTCGCAACCGCGCAGGTGCTCGATGATTTCGGTCTGAGGCGTGATCGGATAGGCACCGGCGCAGCATCCCAGTGCCGCGCGGTTCGCTTCGCCAGCGGCCGCCAGCGTGCGCGCGGCTGCCAGGTTTCCTGTAACCAAGGATTTGGACATGCGCGGTCTCCTCTGCTGCTACAACTCAGTCATGTAAATTACGCCACGCGGACAAGCCGTCGCACAGACCCCGCAACCCTTGCAATAGCTGGCGTCAAAACGATAACCGTCTCCGTCGCGGAGCAAGATGCCCTCGGGACAGTATTCCAGACAGCGGTCGCAGGTATTGCAGACTCCGCAGCTAAAGCAGCGGTTCGCCTCCTGAACTGCCGGCTGGATCTCCCGTTCTTCTGCGAAACCGTGCCGCACTTCAGCGAATGATCGGCGCCTGGTTTGGGGTTCCAGCATAATTGTTTTCTGACGGGGATCGTGGGCGAACACATGCGTCGTGATGTAATCGGGAGACGCGGTCGGCTCTGCTGGTGGAGGGAACAAATCCTCACCCGAGAGCGTACGGTGAATGTGCCACGCAGCCCTGCGCCCGCTGCCGATGGCGGCTGACACCGTGCCTTCGTTGGTTGCAAAATCACCTCCGGCAAACAGTGGGGCGCCGGTCAGGCCCAAGAGTTGGCCCTCCTCGTGGATGGCTGATCCTTCGGGCAAGATGGATGTATCCATCGATTGGCCAAGCGCCAGTATGATGCGGTCGCACGATAGATCGAATTGTGATCCCTCTCTCACATCGGGTTCGGGTCTTGGTCGCCCGGAATCGTCCGGCTTCCCGAGGATCATGCGTTGGCAGGTTAGCGCAAAGCCGGTGCTGTTCTTGGCTAACCGCAAGGGCATGACCAGCTCGTCGAGGATGATTCCCTCTTCGATCGATTCTTCGATTTCTTCCGTGATGGCCGGCATTTCGTTGCGTGTTCGCCGGTAGACGATGTGTACTGTCTTAGCTCCGACGCGGAGGGCGGATCGGGCGGCATCGACGGCTGTGTTGCCTCCGCCGATGACGACTACCCGCTGGCCGTCGAGGCGGACATCGCTGGCTCGCACTCGGTCAAGAAAGGCGATGCCTTGTTCGATGTGGTCCGCTCCGGCATTGCCCAGATCGAGTGTACGCGCATCTTGCAGGCCGGTGGCCACGAAAACGGCGGCGAACTCGTGCGTCAGACGCAGCAAGTCATCTCGGCTGAGGAACTGACCAGCATGCACCTGAACGCCATGCTCGAGGATGTACTTTATCTCGCCGTCGAGGACTTCGCGCGGAAGACGATAGGCTGGAATGCCGGTCCGCATGACGCCGCCCAGCTCTTGGTCGCCTTCAAAGAGGGTAACGGCATACCCCAAACGGGCGAGATGGTAGACGGTGCTAAGACCGGCCGGGCCGGACCCCACGACGCCAATGTGGATGCCACGCCACGGTTTTGTCGGAGCGGGCTTGGCCCCATGATCGGCTGCGTGGCGTTCGATGTCGCGGATGTTGACTGACTCGTCGAACTCGTTCCGGTTGCAAGAGTCCATGCAAGGCCCGGGGCAGACGCGACCACAGATTCCTGGCAGCGGGGACGATTCCAGCAGGATGCTCATCGCCAGGTCACAATCATCTTTCCCTACAGCTTCGACGAATCCGCGCACATCGTTGCCAGCGGGGCAGCCCTGATTGCAAGGTGGGGTCAGGTGTTGCCGTTCGGGTTTCCGCGTCGCCCAGGATCCGGTCTTGATCCGGGGCATGCCGCCGACAGTCTTGTCGAGCAGACTGGTCACCGGCGTGCCATTCGCTGAATCGGCGAGTTTTTCGATCTGGCCGGGCAAGGTCGCGACCTGGACGTGCGCGTAGGCTTGCTCGGCACTCTTGACGTTGGACCCGCCGAAGTTGAAATGCTCCAAGGCAGCGAGCACTTCATCACAGGGCAGGTCGAACACTTTGGCAATGGCACCGGCGATCGTGGTGTTGACGATCGGAACGGTGCGGGTTCCAAGCCCGTTATCGACGGCGATGCTGGTTGCATCCAGGGTGGCTACCCGGCGCCCGGCGAAAAGCTCGCCAAAACTGTCCGGGGTGTCCGGCGTGTTGATGATGATCCATCCGTCCGGGTTCATCGTTGAGGCGATGCCGGGCACGATCAGCGTACGGTCCAGTATGATGATGTGATTCGGGGCGTACACTTGGTTGTGGTTGGTGATTTCCTTCTCGTCGATCCGAACAAACGCCTGCAAAGGTGCCCCGGATCGCTCGGCGGCATAGACCCCGAATGCCTGCACATACTTTCCCTTGAGGAAATAAGTCGTGGCAATCAGCTTGGCCAGAGTCACGCCACCCTGTCCGCCGCGCCCGCAGATCGTGATTTCCATCATTTCTGCACCCTCATTCGGATTTGTTGGCTATTGAAGGTCGCGGCCTGACCGGTCAGGCGCAGGACGCTACACCGTTCGCTCTGCTCTAAGAACAAGCAAGATGCGTTCCAATCCCGCCTACATCGAGGCGATTGGCTGAATTGGCTCATCTCGGCGCTGAGGGAATGATCGATCAGACGGCGTTGAAGCCGACCATGCCCGTGCGGTAGAGAAGCGGGTGAATCTGCGGACCACGAACAGCTAGTGGCGGCGTTCCGTGGGCTTGTCGGTTCGGAGCGACTCTAGGTAGCGCCCCTGTCGGCCGTGGGCGGCGGTGCGAATGATGAATTCGCACAACTCCTTCACGTTGTCGTCAACATTGGCCTCTGCGAGGATATCACTGGCGATCGAGCGAATAGGGCGACCGCTCAGGCGGGCACGCTTTGAGTACATGTCGACGAATGCGTTCTTGATGTTGGCAATCCCCTCTTCCGAAAACCCGTGGCGTTTCAAGCCAACATGATTGATGAACCTGACCCGACCGTGGGTTCTAGCGGCCACAAAAATCATGAACGGCGGCACGTCGGCGGTCACCCGGGTCAGCCCGCCAATCATGGCATGTCGGCCAATGGTGACGAAGTGGTGGACGGCTGATTGTCCTCCGAAGGTGACATGATCTTCAACTACGACGTGGCCTGCCAAGGCGACGTTGTTGGCGATGATGCAGCCGTTACCCACTGTGCAATCATGGGCGATGTGTACTCCCACGAGCAGATGGTTGTTGTTGCCGATGCGTGTGTAGGAGCCGCCACTCCCAGTGCCCGGGTGGGCGGTGACCTGCTCGCGAAATACGTTGTTGTTGCCGATCTCCAGAAATGTTTTCTCGCCCCGATACTTGAGATCCTGGGGTGACATCCCTATCACAGCGTTCGGGAAGAATTCGCAATCGCTGCCCACGGTAGTGTACCCATCTATGGTGACGCGGTGATGCAATCGGCAGCCGTCGCCCAGCACCACGTTCGGGCCAACCAAACTGTACGGGCCGACATAGACATTCTCGCCCAGCTGCGCGCCGGGAGCTACCAAGGCTGTGGGATGAATGCCCACGGGGGCTGGCTCATCCAATAGTTGTTCCTGCTGTTCCATCAGATTCCTTACCCGTCCGCATCCGTGAGCATGAACTTAATGACCGCTTCTGCAACCAAGTCATCCCCGACTTTGGCCGATGTGCGGACGTGCCCGCTACGAGACTTCACTCGAATGGCTTCTGCTATCAGCACCAGTTGGTCTCCCGGCGTCACCGTGCGCCGGAACTTTACCTTGTCGAGACTCAGCAGAACAGCCACCTTGCCTTTGTGTTCCAATTCCTGCGAGAGCAAAATTCCGCCCATTTGAGCCATGGCTTCGATGATCAAGACGCCTGGCATGATGGGTTGGCCTGGGTAGTGCCCCTGGAAAAACGGCTCGTTGACGGTCACATTCTTGATGCCCACCGCACGTTGGCTGCCGTCTACTTCGATGATGCGATCGACCATTAGGAAAGGGAATCGATGCGGCAGGATTCGCTTTACGTCACGGATGTCGAGTGTCGGGTTGCCCAGCAGTCGCCTGCGCTGACCTTCACGAATTGATCGACGAAACTGGCGTACCAATTCGTGGTTCAAGCTATGGCCTGACTTGCGGGCGAAGATCCGACCTACGATAGGCTGGCCCAGCAGATACAAGTCGCCGATGAGGTCAAGAATCTTGTGACGGACACATTCATCCGGAAATCGAAGCTCATTCTCGATCGGCCCGTCCTCGCCGAATACCAAAATGTCGTCATAGGTCAGATGCATGCCCAGGCCCGCAGAGCGAAGTGCTGCGGCTTCACTTTCCAGCACAAAAGTACGGGCAGGGGCGATGTCGCGCACAAAAACATCGGGCGTCATCTGGATGGTATGTCGCTGGTGACGGATCGGGCCTTGGTCCCCATAATCCAGATCATAATGGATTTCCAGGGTATCCTGCTCCTGCGATAGGGGAGGTAGAGCCACCAGTTCGCTGCCGCCGTCCACGACGCGCACGGTTTCGCTGATGGTGAACACATCGCGCTGGTCACCCTGAGTAGTGATGCCCGCTTCCTCCAGCTTGCGGACAAACGGCAAACAACTCCCATCGGCAGCCGGCAATTCATCGCCCGCCAGCTCGATGATCAGATTATCGACCTGCATGCCCGAGCAGGCACTGAGCAGGTGCTCGACCGTCTCAATCGACACGGTGCCGTTTTGGAGGGAGGTCCGTCGTGATCTCTTGGTAACGTTTTCAACCAAGGCGTCGATGCGGATCGGTTCCCGCTGATCGGTGCGAACAAAGGTGATGCCGCTGCCCGATTCCGCGGGTCTCAGACGTACGATGGCAGGGCAGCCGGTAAACAGGCCCTTGCCTTCGAACTCAACAGGGTGGTCGATGGTCTGTTGCAACCTCAAACGAATCTCCAGAACAATCGCGCACCGCCCGAAACGAATCTGCGCAGTTCCCACGTCGAATCCAAGGATTATCCACAAGATCGCTTCTTCCGCAAACTACCCGTCCCATCCAACGGTCCATCCGCCCACTTGGGGCGGGCTTTGGGCTGGTCAGACGGTCGACCATCCGATTTGGCGCTAGGCTCAGTTTTGCGGAGCTCAGCAGGTGTCGGTACACTTTACTGGCCGTCACTACGCTGTAATCGGTACAGAGCCGGTTGAATCGTCAGGTGCTGGCAGGTCAGCGCCGACCAAGGAGACACCATGAAATTCGACACGATCATCCAAGGCGGAAAACTAGTCTCAGCCACAGAGACAACCAGGGCGGACATCGGCATCCGCGGTGAGAAAATTGCGGCCATCGGCGTTGGCCTAGCCAAGGGCAACGGCCAAGGAGCGAAGATCATCGATGCGAAGGGGCGGTATGTGATCCCCGGCGGGATTGACGTCCACGTGCATCTGGAATTGCCTTTCTGTGGCACGACTTCATCGGACAACTACGATTCGGGCACGAAGGCGGCTGCTTGCGGAGGCGTGACCTCGCTGATCGACTTTGCGATCCCCTATGGCAAGGAATCCGTGCAGCAAGCGGTCGATAATTGGCATGCCCGGGCTGAGGGCAAAGCATGCATCGACTACTCATTCCACGCAGCCATCACCGACTGGGCGCGCCACAGCAAAGAAATCGACAAGATCATGGACCAGGGGATTCCCACATTCAAGGAATTCATGATCTATGCTGCTCAGGGCTGGCAGTCGGACGACGACGCCGTGTTTGGTGCGTTGGAGATGCTTCGGGAAAGAAACGGCATGCTCTGTGTCCACGCTGAGTCCAGCAAAGTCTTGGACGCCCTGATCGCCAAGTACCACAACAAGAAGGACATGAAGACATACGGCGCCCGGCTGCACACCATGACCAGGCCTCATTACATCGAAGCAGAGGCGATAGAACGGGCCATCCATTGGGCGAGAGTCACCGGCGGAAAACTCTTCATCGTCCACATGAGCACAGCCCAAGGCGCAGATCTGGTCAAGAGAGCCCAGAGCGAGGGCGTGCAAGTGCTTGCTGAAACTTGTGCTCAGTATCTGGTGCTGGATGACAGCGTCTTTGCGAACAAGGACGGCCACCTCTTCGCCTGCCAGCCGCAGGTCAAACGCCCCAAGGATCAGAAGCGTCTATGGGCGGGCCTCAAGGATGGCGAAGTCTGTTCGGTATCAACCGACACGTGTACCTTCACGACGAAGCAGAAGGCGACCTGGAAGGGCGACTTCACGAAAATACCCATGGGCATGCCGGGACTGGAAACGTTGCTGCCCATTGTGTACACCCACGGCGTTTTGAAACGACGCCTGACGGTGAACCAATGGGTAGACAAGTGCTGCACGTCGCCAGCCAAGGTGATGGGCATGTTCCCCCGCAAGGGTATTCTGCGGATCGGCAGTGACGCGGACATCGCGGTGATTCATCCGACCAAGAAACGTAAAGTCGATTGGCGAAAGATGGAGACCAACAGCGATTGGAATCCTTACCAAGGGTGGCAGTTGGCTGGAGCTGCCGAGCACACGCTCAGCCGTGGAACTCAAATCGTCAAGAACTACAAGTTCATCGGCAGGAACGGACACGGGCAGTTTATCAAGCGCTCCAATCCAGGGATGAAATAGGCGTTCCAATGAGCTGGGCGAGGGGATCGGGAACGAACCTGATCGAGCTCCCGCTATCCTTCAACCGAACGAGAAGCCATGGCTAAGACTGCGACCAAACCAAGTCTGAAGAAATTGAAACAGAATTTCGCCGAGGTACACCCTCCACTGGCGTCCGACGAAGCCCGCGCCGAGGCAGCTCGCTGTTTGTACTGCTTCGACGCCCCGTGCATTCGGGCGTGTCCGACCCATATCGACATCCCCAGTTTCATTCGCAAGATATCCCACGACGACCTTCTCGGCTCCGCAAAGACGATTCTAGACGCAAACATCTTCGGCGGATCGTGCGCTCGCGTTTGCCCCACCGATGTGCTGTGTGAAGGGGCATGCGTGGACAACACCTTGCTCAAAGATCCTGTTCAGATAGGCAGATTGCAGCGGTTTGCATGTGATGCCGCTGAGGCTGCCGAGGTTCAGTTCTATCATCCCGGCCAATCCACGGGGAGGTCGGTGGCCATCATCGGTGCCGGACCCGCCGGTCTAACCTGTGCGCATGATCTGCGCAAGGCGGGACATCGTGTGACGATGCTTGAGGCGAGAAGCGTTGCCGGTGGCCTGAACACGGTTGGAATCGCCGCCTACAAGATGCCCACCGAGTACGCCTTGTCCGAAGTTGACCGCATCCTCAGGATGGAAATCGACTTGCGCCTCAAGCATCCCGTCGGTGGGTCCGCTCTGGCTGGATTACTGGAAGAACATGACGCCGTTTTCCTAGCCATCGGATTGGGCCAAACGGCGCCGTTGGGCATTCCAGGAGAGAATCTCAAGGGTGTCCATGAGTCCTTGGAATTCATCTCCCAGACGCACACCGTGGCGCTGACCAAATGCCCGATTGGCAGGCAAGTGGTGGTCATCGGCGGCGGCAACACAGCCATCGACGCCGCCAACGCAGCCATCCGGCTCGGCGCCGAATCGGTGACCATTGCCTATCGCCGGGACGAGGCATCGATGCCGGCATTCACGCATGAATACGAGTTGGCCCTTGATAGTGGCGTGCGATTTGAATGGCTGAGCAAGCCCAAACGAATCATCGGCAAGGCCGGCGAAGTCTCAGGCCTGCGCTGCATACGGACACGGCTTGACGGCAAGGGGAGGAAAGCCAAGGTAGTTGCTGTTGGGAAGTCTGATTTCACCATTCCCTGCGACATGGTCATCAAGGCACTCGGGCAAGAGGTGTTGCATGACTTCCTGAGCGCGATTCCCAAACTGAAATTGGACAAGAAGGGCAGGGTGGTAGTTGACCCCGAGACGGGGGCGACCTCCATACCCAAGCTGTTCGCCGGCGGTGATTGTCAAAAGGATGCCGGCGAAGAGGTCGTCAACGCTGTACAGACCGGCAAGATTGGAGCGGCTGGCATCAACAAGATGTTGACTTAGGATTGATTAGCCTCTCCTTGCAGAATTGAATGATAGCAGAGCAACTGGATCAAATTGAATCCATGAAGGCAAAGCAATGAATGATCGTTCCCAACATGACGCCCAGGCCATTGATCTCTCCATTGAATTCTGCGGCGTCAAAGCGCCCAACCCGTTTTGGCTGGCTTCTGCACCGCCGACCAATTCTGAGTATCAAATCCGCAGGGCGTTTGAGGCTGGCTGGGGCGGGGCGGTCTGGAAAACGATCAACCAGGAGCCAATCGTCAACGTGTCTTCTCGATACGGGGCCATCGACTACGACGGCCGGAAGATCGTCGGGCTGAACAACATTGAGCTGATCACCGACCGTACTTTGGAGGTCAACCTCCGCGAGATCGCCAACGTCAAACGAGATTTTCCGGGCCACGCACTCTTCGTCTCCCTGATGGTCGAATCCAAGCGTGAGGTGTGGCACGACATCGTCAAGCAAACCGAAGATGCCGGCGCCGACGGCCTGGAATTGAATTTCGGCTGCCCACATGGCATGAGCGAGCGGGGCATGGGTGCCGCCGTAGGGCAAGTGCCCGAGTACACCCAAATGATCGTCGAATGGGTTAAGGAAGTCGCCCGCACACCGGTGATCGTCAAGCTGACGCCCAACATTACCGATGTCCGAGCGACGGGCAGAGCTGCCAAACAAGGCGGAGCCGACGCCATCTCCCTCATCAACACCATCAACTCAGTTATGGGTGTGGACCTCGATACGCTCTGCCCCAAGCCGGAGGTGGGCGGCCTGGGCAGTCATGGCGGTTATTGCGGCCCAGCCGTCAAGCCGATCGCCTTGCACATGGTGTCCCAGATTGCCTCCGATCCGGAGATTCGACTGCCTATCAGTGGCATCGGGGGCATCCAGACCTGGCAAGACGCCACCGAGCACATGTTGCTCGGTGCAGGTAGCGTGCAGGTCTGCACAGCTGTGATGCATTATGGCTTCCGCATCGTCGAAGAAATGATCAGCGGCATGTCCAATTGGATGCGCAAGCAGGGCTACCACAGCCCTGCCGAGTTCGTGGGGGCGTCTACTGACAGGATCCGCACCTGGAACGAGTTGGACCTCAATCACAAGGTCGTGGCTGAGATTGACGAAGATAAGTGCATCAATTGCGGGCTGTGCTATATTGCGTGTGAGGATGGGTGTCACCAGTCGATCAACATCGAGCAGGTACCCGAGAAGGAGTTTCTCAAGGCCCACAAGGATGGCGTCGACCGAACTTTCTTGAGCGGCACGCAGCGGTATGTGCATGGAGCAGGTGAGGGCTACGTCAACCGATTCACCATCAACCAGGAGACATGCGTCGGATGCAACATGTGCTCACTGATTTGCCCCGTGGCCGACTGCATTACCATGATCCAGATTGACAACGGCAAAGCGCCGATGAATTATCAGCAATACCAAGAAGGACTGGCGGCTGGGACGATCAGCAAGATCGAACCCCCTCAACACGCTTAACGCCGACCTGGAGCAGGTTGGCCGGCGCAAGAACGATTTGCAAGAACGAGAAGACTTTGAACTTTGGGATGTCAATCATGAATGTACAACGATGCGGAGTTGTCCTGCTTGCTTTGGTTTGCCACTCTTCCACTCTTGGCCAGCCATTCGCTGACGAAGGTTCTCGAGAACGCGGTCGTGCGCTGCTGGCTGGCCTGGCGGAACTGCCGGAGGATTTTTCTCGAATCTTGTACTTTGAACTCCAGCTGCGCAAGCAGGCCGTCGGTGTTGCCAGGCTTTCACTCAAGTCGATCAAGAGCGGGGATGATCTAAACTATCAATATGAAAAAGAAATCACAATCAGGATGCCTTCGAAGGTGATTCACGATATGACCAAGGCAACGCTCACGCCCCTTTATGAGCCAATCCGCATCGACGCAGAGCAGATCACCACATCGCTGGACAACCCTCAGATCATCCTGGGTGACTCAGTGGTTGTTGAGGCCGACCACATCATGTTCACCAAGCGAGAGGGCACCGCCGTCGTTTCCCGGCGTGTAGACAGGCCTTACCAATCCTTCGTATTTGGCATTGATCGTGTCCTGGAAAGACCGACGTATGGGGCCTTACAGACCTTCTCGCTGCTGGTGCTGAACCCAGCCAAGGCCAACTTCATCGAATATACGTTCATCCCCTCACGAAGGGAAAACGGGGATCTTGTTGTTCGTGCCGCTGTCGAGGGAGCATCAACCTACGCTTTCTATGCGTACGGGGAAGATGGCATGCTCAACGACTGGGGTCAGCGACCACCACTCTTCCAGACCGAGCGCCTCAGCGAGGCAAGCTACAAAGCCCTAATCGATGTCCTGAATCTCGAACAGAAAGCCGATGAGGCTGGCCCGAAAGAGGCACCAAAGCCGCCTGCAGAGAACAAGCCAAGCAGCGATGCAACCGAGGAGTAGCTCAGGTCAGGATTCCAGCGACGCAGCCGGTCATCCAGCAGGCCATGGCGCCACCGAGCATCGCCCGCATGCCCAGGATGGCTAGGTCCGCGCGACGATCCGGCGCGATGCTGCCAATGCCGGCGATCTGGATCGCAATGGAGCTGAAGTTCGCAAAGCCGCAAAGCGAATAGGTGGCCAGTCGTACAGTTCTTGCACTCAATGTGCCGTCCCGGGCCAGCTCTGCCAGGGAAAAATAGGCCACGAACTCATTCGACGCCATGGCTGTGCCCAGCAACCCGCCAAAGGTCCGGCATTCCGATTCGCCCGCGCCAATCACATAGGCCACTGGAGCGAAGATCAGCCCCAGGATACCGGCCAGGTTCAATTGCTCCATCTTCAGATAGGCGACTACAGGCCTGACCCAGGCCAGATCGCCAACGCGGACCAACACCATGTCGATCATTGCGATCAGGGCAATGAACGCGATCAGCATCGCCCCCACGTTCAAAGCCATCTTCAGGCCGTCCGAGGCTCCAATAGCTGCGGCGTGGACGACGTTCGTCGCCTTTCGTTCAACGTGCATGGTCACGCTGCCGAGCGTCGCGGGCGTGTCTTCCTCGGGTACCATGACCTTGGCCAGCACGAATGACGCCGGCGCCGACATTAGCACTGCCGTCAGGAAATGACGAGCAACCTCTATCTGGCGAATCTTATCCTCACCCGCAACAATGGCGATGTAGGCTGCCATCGCCCCGGCTGAGACTGTTGCAAACCCGCCCACCATCAAAGCCATCAACTCGGATTTGGTCATGCCAGCAATATAGGGCCGCACCAGCAGCGGCGCCTCGGTTTGTCCCAGGAAGACGTTCCCCGCCGCCGATAGGCTTTCCGCTCCGCTAAGGCCCATGAGGCGCTGCATGGTCCGGGCCATGATTCGCACCACCCATTGCAGTATGCCGAGGTGATAACCCAGGGCCGATAGCGACGAGAACACAATGATCGTAGGAAGGATGGAAGCTGCGAACACCATGCCCCAGCTCTTTGGTTCGTAATCGACCAAGTTACCCATGACGAAGCGGGCACCCTGGTTGCTGGCCTCTAGCAAGGCGACAAAAACAGAAGCGATAGCCCCAAAGATTCGTTCGCCCCAATCGGTCCGTAAGACCACCAGCCCCAGCGACCACTGCAGGGTCAGCCCACCAATGACTGTCCGTAGCGGAAACCGACGTCTGTTCGTCGATAAAGCCCAGGCAACCCCGATCAAGAGGAGCATCCCGATGAAACCGCGCAGGATAGCCATACCTATTCTTGCTCCGGAGCGGGATCAGCCAGCGGTTCAAAGCATCGCGCACAGCGGGGTTCATAGTCGCCCACGCCGCCGACCATCAGGTTTTCACCAACGGGGATCATGCGTTGCGAATAGCGGGCTTGCCCTCCGCAAACCCGGCAAGCTGTATACTTGTGCGTGACCCGATCAGCGAGATCCATCAGTTCAGGCATCGGAGGAAACGGCCGGCCCCAAGCGTCGTAATGGATCCCCGCAATCACGACCTGCTTACCTTGAGACATCAACTGTTGCACTACCTCCAGCAGTGTTCGGCCCCAAAAATGACCCTCTTCGATGGCGATCAGATCGAGGCCGTCGGATTCTTCCACAATAGAGTCAGCCTGTCCGATCCGCCGGGCAGGAAACTTGTCTTGGGCGTGGGTAACCAGGTGTTCCGGGTCATAGCGATCATCGATGGTGTGCTTAAATGCGCCGACACGAAGTCCTCGTTCTTGACCTTCGCGGAGCCGGGCAATCAGCGTTTCTGTTTTTCCGCTGAACATGCAACCAGCCACGACTTCCAATTGGCCTGATGCGGCTTTGCGGTCTTCTGAATTCATGAACAAGTTCCATGGAACAGCTTGATCCGAGAGGTGCATCCTTCCCGAGCATACTAACCGCCACGCAACGCCCCTCGCAATGACTTGACTAAAGCGTAGCTGTAGCACAACCTACCGCAAAGTTCGTCGGCTTCGAGGAAATCCGCATGATGGTGAACAACTACGATGTATTGCTATTCGGCGACGGCGCCTGCTCTGGAAACCCGGGGCCAGGCGGTTGGGGGACCATTCTGCGGCACGTCGCCTCTGGGGATGAACGGAGACTATCCGGCGGCCTAGCGGACACCACCAATAACCGCATGGAGTTGATGGCCGTTATCGAAGGTCTAAAAGCGATCAAGAAGAAGGGCCTCAAGATCCAAGTGGTCACCGATAGTCAGTACGTCAGTAAGGGGATGACTGAGTGGCTTCCCAGCTGGCAGAAACACAACTGGCGCAAAGGGCCGAGGGGCAGGAGTGGCCAAGTCAAGAACACCGATCTTTGGAAGCAACTCGTTGCTCTATGTGACGAACACACGGTCGACTTCCAGTATGTGCGTGGTCACTCCGGTCATGCAGAGAACGAGGAATGTGATCGACTAGCCGTCGAGGCCGCCGCAAGAGTCGCACTATAGCAACGTCCACCGCGCTCCTGGGGAACGCGATGGACGTGGGTGTTTCGCTCGACTGTTCGCGTCAGGCCGCCAAGTACCTTTCCTCCAACGCGCATCGAATCTTCTTTAACGCCTTGTTTTGGATTTGACGCACCCGTTCCTTGGTTACGCCGATGATGAGGCCCACCTGTTCCAAGGTCTTGGGCTTCGGTGCGTCCGTCAGATTGAGGGAAAACCGCTCCCGGATGACTGTCCGCTCGACTTCGCTCAAGTCAGCCGAGTTGCTGATCAGTATTTCCTTCAATTCTCCTACACAGTCACCTTCGTGCTCTGCCCGTTTCTCTTCCAGGTAGGTGTCCTTTTCCAGAGCGGGATCGAATTCGACGGGGAATCGGCCTCGGTATCGACTTGCCCGCATAGCCACGCGAGAAAAACTCTTAAGGATCGCTCGGCAGGAATAAGTGCTGAACTTGAAGCCCCTGCCGCAGTCGAACTTCGCAACGCTGCGCAAGAGCGCCATATTGCCTTCACTGACCAGCTCATTGAAGTCGATCGAGTGTAGGCGGGTGCGCTTGGCCATGGCCAGTACCAGCGGAATGTTCATGCGGACGATTTCTGCCCGGGCGTTTAATGCCCTGTGCCACCAGGCAAGAAGGTCGCGCGCTGCGGCAGCCGTCAGCCGCTTTGACTGATGAGCTTCCAGTGTCTTGAACACCCGCATACGCGCTAAGTTCATCCGCCGAAACAACTGGCGTTCCTGATCAGCTGTCAGTGTAGGAATCGCAGAGCCACCACGTCGGGGCTCGACAACCCGAACGGGCGCTACAAACCTCGGAATTCTCTTGTCTCTCAAGACTGCCTTGGCGCCAAAAAGGGTGACCTCCGCGCCGCGCTTGTGCAATTCTGGGTCGTCGATGTACTCGGGCGGCGTCTCGATCAACTCGAGCAGCGCTTCTCGATCAGAACTAGTCAGCGAGTTTAGAACTGTAATGGTTGGCCTGAGGGCTTTGGATTCCTCAGTTGTGTCTAACACACTCGACTTGGGTTTTAGCAATGTCGTTTGAGCTGCCATGCCAGTCTCCTTCGCCAACAGTCCCTCATCTCAACGGCCTAGCTGGGCCAATTGATCCCCGTACCCAATATATGTACGTTTCCCGATCAGTCCGGGTATGTACGAAATACAATTTCCTACATCCGAAGGATCCGCGCACGCGCGAACGCTTCTTAGAACACACGAATCGTGTTCGACGTCAGGCATTGGGGGAGAGTGCCAGTGGGGGGGTACTTCCGCCATCACAGTATACAACATACGGAATGGGCAAGCAAACTGGTCAAGGACTTTCTTTGTAAATCGTGAGTTTACTTAGCGGGCGTTGGCGTCCACGCGAATGACCAAAAATATCACTCGTGTCGCAGGGCTTCGATGGGATCCAGCTTGGCAGCGGCCATTGCAGGGTACATGCCGAAGAAAATCCCGACCATGACAGATAAAGTGAAACTCACTGCCATAGTCCAACCTTCCACGATGGTTTCCCAGCCCGCCCACGCGTTGATACCCCAGGCGCTCGCCCAACCCAGGCCGATGCCCAGCAGCCCAGCTACCGTTGAGAGCACAACTGTCTCGACCAAGAATTGAACCGTGATGTGCATTTGCTTGGCGCCCAGCGCCCTACGGATACCGATTTCACGGGTCCGTTCGGTGACCGTCGCCAGCATGATATTCATGATGCCAATCCCGCCGACAATGAGTGAGATGCCCGCAATAAAGCCCAGCATCAGCTTTTGATTCCTGGCTTTTTTCTCGACTAGCTTTAGTCGAGCGAGGGGAACCCGGATTTCGTAATCCTGCTTTTCGTGATTCTTCTCGAAAACCCTTGAAACCATTTCCGAGACTGTTTCCACATGCTCAAGGCTGTCGGCTGTCACGTACAGTCCCGACAACTCCACCTTCATGAATTCCCGACTGCCGCTCGTTCGGCGCATGGTGGTATCGCCATACCGCTGATCAGCGCTCCTGTAGGGAATCAGGATCTCGCGGTTGAGATTCCGCTCTTCTACTCCCTTAGCAGGAGCTCCAGCCGTATCGACCCGTTCAAGCACGCCGACCACGGTGTAGGGCCTAATATTGCCGTACGCCTTGGCGAGGATGGCTTGGCCCACCGGATCCTCATAGGCGAACAGCTCCGCCCGCACATCGTCTCCAATAACACAGACGCCTTTGCACGTCTCCTCGTCCTGGTCGCAGAGAGACCGCCCTTGGCTTACGGTGATGTTGACCGATTCAAAAAACCGAGGTGACGTACCCACAACTTGCCCGTTGAAGACGCGGTCATGCCGCTGAACCGCATAGGCCACGGTCTTGATCGGGATGATCTGCTTGATGTGGGGGACTGTCGTTCGAATCAACTCTACATCTTTCCGCGTGATCCCATATTGCAGCAGCGTGGTGTTGCCCTCCGAAGCCTGCGTGGTCTGCTCGGGTTTGACCGAATTGACGATGATGTTCTGCGTCCCCAGTAGCTTGATCATCCTCATTTCGTCGGCAGAGGCGCCCTCGCTGATCGAGAGCATGCAAACCACGGCTGCAACACCGAAGATGATGCCCAGCGCAGTCAAAAAGCTCCGCAGCTTGTGAAGCCGCAGGTTGTTCAACCCCAACCAAATCGTCTCAGCCCCGAGGGCCAACATCGCATTCTCCCGGCAGAATCACTGCTAAGCGTCCTCGATCCGTCGGATCGAGTGACTAGCCTGCACAGCATCGCCCAAATCTCGGCTTACACAAATACCCGACCTGTCATTTCTTGTCTGCAAGCGTGGCGGCTGAGGTGGCACCGAACTCGTGACGGTAGTAAGGCTGGCTGCCGCTTTCCTTTGATTTGCCGGAAGCGAAACACGAATCGTTTTCCAATGCCTGCTGCGACGCGGAAGAGCATCAACAGCGAGTGGCCCTGCTAGTCGGCGACCTTGAGATGGCAAACGACAGAAGCAGTAGTCTCGATACGGCTCGCCAACTCTCTCCGCAAGGATTCTGCCTTGATTAGCAGGCCGCATATCTTCTTGGCGACATCGTAGTCGGCTAACGCCTGCTCAAAGACCACCGGCCGCTCCTGACCCTGCCCATGCCTCATCGAGCCCCAGGTTGGGCGGAGCCCATCGCTCTTATTAGGTGTCTATGCGTCAGACGGATCTCCGTCGCCTACGAGCTGGCTGGGTACTTCTTTTCGAGAATGTTGTTCCACTCTTCGATCTGCTTGCTGTTGGCTTCTAGAAGGGCGGCTGTGTCTCCTGCGGCGGTGACCTGATTCATCTTGTCGCCCTGCTGGATGGCATTGACCACGTCTTGGCCGGTGGTCACTTTTCCAAAAACGGTATGCTTCCCATCGAGATGTGGGGTGGCGCCATGCGTGATAAAGAACTGGCTACCGTTTGTTCCTGGGCCGGCATTGGCCATGGAAAGCACGCCAGGGCCTTCGTGCTTGCGCGTATCACAGCACTCGTCCTTGAACTGATAGCCGGGGCCACCGCTGCCGCTGGCAGACGGGTCGCCGCCTTGGATCATGAACTCGCTGATGACTCGGTGAAAAGTCAATCCATCGTAGTAGCCACGCTGGGCAAGATTGACGAAACTGGAGACCGTCAGCGGGGCTTCGTTGGGGAACATCTCGATTTGGATGTCGCCCCTGTCGGTCTTGATGGTTAGGTTGATGTCCATGAATTCAAACCTTTCAATGGTAGGGGAATCTTTGATTGGGTAAGGTGCTCAGCGCGGCATCATACAACTGTTCAATCTACTTCGCGAGTCCTCGCTCAAACCACGCCTAGTGCCTCAGCCACGATTTCGATCACATGCTCAGCCGAGCTGCCGGTATGGTGGCGGATCTGATGGCGGCAACTGAAACCTGAGGCTACTACTTGCTGATCTGGTTGGTCCAGGATTGCAGGGAACAGCCGCTCGGCCCCGATTGTCTTGGCGACGTCGTAGTGCTCAAGCTCGTGCCCAAACGAACCAGCCATCCCGCAGCAGCCGCTGTTGATCTCCGATGCTCTTTCACCCGTGCAGGCCCGGAGAATGGTCATGGCATCGTCGGTGCCGACCAGGGCCTTCTGATGACAGTGGCCATGGTAGATGGCCGGATTGGTTGGCCGCGACGCCTCCAAGATGGTCGGATTGCGATCTAACGCCCTGACTAAGAAGGTTTCGATATCCACCGTTGCTTCGGCAACACGCTTAGCCAACGGCGTGCGCACCAATTGCGGCAGTTCGTCGTTCAGTGCGGACACGCAGCTAGGCTCAGTGCCAATGATGGGCACATTGCGTTGTGCGAACGAACCGAGCACGCCCGCATTCTGCTCTGCCAGTGCCTTGGCCTCGGCCAGTAGCCCTTTGCTGATCAACGGACGTCCGCAGCACTGCGTCGATGGGACGATGACACGATAGCCGAGCGATTCAAGCGCCTTGACGGTGGCGATGCCGATCCTCGGTTCATAATGATTCGTCCATGTGTCCACGAAGTAGACCACGCGCGGCTGATCCGCCGGACCAGGGCTTCCGGTTCGTTTCCGATAACGCTTGAACCACCTGCGAAATGTTTGGTGGGCGAAGCGCGGGGGCGGCATGCGCCGATCCAAGCCATAACGACGCTCCATCCATCTCCGCATTAGATTGGACTGAGCGAGCCAGTTGCTAATCGGCGAAAAGGCGGAGCCCCACTTGGCCAGGTGGATGGAATCCGCGATGAAGCGGCTCTGACGCGATACGCCGAAGCTGCGGTTGCGATAGGATAGCCACTCTGTCTTGAGCTTGGCCATATCTGTGCCGGTGGGACATTCACTCTTGCAGGCCTTGCAGCTGATGCAAAGGTCCATGACCTCTGTCAGCGCAGGATCAGCCAATCCGTCGATGATCTTGCGGTCAGAGAGAGCCAATCGAAGTGCGTTGGCCCGGGCGCGCGTAGTATGCGTTTCGTCGCTGGTGGCTATGTACGACGGACACATCGTACCCACCAGGCGTTGACGGCATTGCCCGACACCGCTGCACATCCCAGCCAAGCCTGACATGCCGCCATGCTCTGAAAAATCGAGATGGGTGATCGGATCATTGGCCTTGAAGTCACGTCCGTAGCGCAGGTTCTCGGTCATCGGCAGGGGGGCAACGATCTTGCCGGGATTGAGGATATAGTGTGGATCGAATGTCTCTTTGATCTCCCGGAATGCGGTCATGATTTTCGGGCCGTAGATCTTTTCCAGCCAGCTTGAACGGATGATGCCGTCACCGTGCTCGCCGGTCATGGTTCCGCCATATTCCAAAGCCAACGAGCTAATGCGGTCAGCGATGCTACGCATCTTCTGCACGTCGGCGTCTTGCTTGAGATTCAAGACGGGGCGAGCATGAATCACACCAACGCTGGCGTGGGCATAGAAGCCAGCCTGCTCGCACTGCTCTTCTTCCAAGACGGCTTGAAACCTGCCGATGTATTCTGCCAGCTTGGCGGGATCGACGCAGGTGTCCTCGACAAAGGCATAGGCTTTTCGGTCTCCCGGGGCGGACATCAGCAGGCCCAGCCCAGCGTTGCGCATAGCCCATACATTCGCCTGCTCATCTGGGTCGGTAATTTGGCAATGGGTGTATCCGAGCGACCGGGCCTTCATTTCTGAGACGAGGGCATCTGAGCGGCCCTCTAGCGAACTGGGCGAATCGTCGTACAGTTCGATGACCAGAATCGCTTCGGGGTTTCCCTCGATGAAACCGCATTTCTTCATCAGGCTGACGTTGGCCTGAGCGGCGGACATGATTTTCTCGTCGATCAGCTCCACGGCGGCTGGTTTGTGTTCGAGAACCTGCGGCGTAGCAGCCAGTGCTCCTAGCAGGTCATCGAAATGGGCGACGATCAAGGCTTGGTGTGCCGGCAGGGGCTCAAGGTTGAGCGTGGCTCCTACAATGACGCCAAGCGTTCCCTCGCTGCCGCAGAGCAGTGTTTCGGCATTGATGCGCTGGCCATCATCAGCGAGGCGGTCCAAAGCGTAACCACCGTTCGAGCGCATCACCTTCGGAAAGCGGGCCTTGATTTCATCGGCCAAGTCAGTTGCGACGCGCTTCAGGGCTACCGTGCATGCGCGGGCTAGTGCATTGTCAGGGGTATCGACTCCCTTTCCCCATGTGCAGAGGGATCCATCCGTCAGCACCACGTCAACGGCTAGCACATGGTCCACTGTCCGACCATAGACCACCGAATGCGACCCGCAAGAATTGTTTCCGATCATGCCGCCAATGGTTGCTCTGCTGCTGGTAGCCACGTCGGGCGCAAAATGGAGCCCGTGGTCTTTGAGGGCGGCGTTTAGCTCGTCCAGTACAACCCCCGGCTCGACCCGGGCGGTGCGAGCGGCTGGGTCGATATTCAGGATGCGGTTCATGTAGCGCGAGCAATCGAGCTGCACACCGCGATTGACCGCACCACCAGCCAACCCCGTGCCTGCTCCGCGGGGAGTAATGGGCACATTGTGCTGGCTACACAGTTTGACCGCCGTCGATACGTCTTCGATTGACTCGGGGAAGGCAACGCCATCGGGGATTATTTCGTAGATGCTGCCGTCAGTGGCATAAATCGCCCGGGTGAGGCGGTCACAGGCAACCCGGCCAACCAGCGTGTGCCCAAGTTCCTCGGCGAGTTGGGAGAATCCAGTCGGTTCCATATCCGTGCTGCTGCTGTCCATGGGTTGATTCTAGACGTGACCCATCGATCCAACAAATCCAGAGATGCCCACCCGAACCGCTGTCAGCGTTGTGATATCCATTGTTTCAACGGCCGATCAAATCAACCTCGGCTGCCGCATCCGATGAAAGAGCAAACCAGCTACGGGCCCGCAACTGGGAATCTGTTGTTCGTTGCCCGTAATTGTTTGACGGCGTGGGCAGAGAGCGATATCATCACTGGCTCAGTCGCTGGGTGTGCCCGTTTGTTGCGGGCTGAGATGAAAACCTTGGAACCTGATCAGGGTATCCGCCGACAGCGGTTCGGTAGTAAGCCTGCGTAGGAAAGCGGCCATGCAAGTCAGGACGACTTGGCATCAAATCTTCCTGATCCAACAAGACGACCGGCTGGCTTTGAAGATTGCGGCGATTCGTTGCGCGCTGATCTACGAAACCGCATTGCCGGACAAGTGGGAGACCTATCCATGACTCAGATCGAGGCTGCTCGAAAGGGAATCGTTACGGATCAGATGAAGGCGGTAGCCAAGCGGGAAAATGTGACCGCTGTGTTTGTCCGCGACAAACTGGCGGCAGGACACATGGTCATCCCTGCTAATGTGCGACACTTGGCAGGATCTGCCGGTCAGAATCCAGACCGATTCTCAGGGACCGCTGCCTGCAGTCTGCAACCGCTAGGTATCGGACGGTCGATTACGACCAAGATCAACGCCAACATCGGCGCATCGCCAATATCCAGTGACATGTCCGAAGAAATCGAAAAACTCCGCTGGGCGATTCGCTGGGGCGCCGATACGGTGATGGATCTTTCTACTGGCGGCGACCTCAACGAATGTCGCCAAGCCATGATCGACAACTCGGCTGTGCCTATTGGCACGGTGCCCATCTATTCGATGATCATCGGGCGGCAACTCGAAGAGCTATCCTACGATATCATTCTGGCTGAAATCGAGAATCAGGCTAAGCAGGGCGTGGACTACTTCACCATTCACGCCGGCGTGCTCAAAGAGCATCTCCCGCTAATCAAAGACCGCATCACCGGGATTGTCTCGCGTGGTGGGGCGATCTTGGCCAAGTGGATGATCCACCACAACAAACAGAACCCAATGTACGAAATATTCGATGACATCAGTGCCATCATGCGGCAGTACGATGTGACCTATTCGCTCGGCGATGGGCTGCGTCCCGGCTGCTTGGCCGACGCGTCAGACGCAGCCCAATTCGCCGAGTTGGACACACTTGGCGAATTGGTGCAACGGGCACGCGAATCAGGCGTCCAGGTCATGGTGGAAGGCCCCGGCCATGTACCCATGGATCAGATCCGCATGAACATGGAGAAGGAGCAGGAAATCTGTGACGACGCTCCGTTCTATGTGCTGGGTCCATTGGTCACCGATGTCTTCCCCGCCTATGACCACATTACCTCGTGTATCGGAGCCACCGAGGCTGGGCGATGGGGTGCAGCTATGCTTTGCTATGTAACCCCCAAGGAGCACGTCGGACTGCCCAAGGCCGAGGATGTCAAAGCGGGCTGTATCGCTTACAAGATCGCAGCCCACGCAGCCGACATCGCCACGGGCATTCCCGGCGCCAGGGATTGGGACGACGACATGTCGCGTGCCAGGGCGGCACTAAATTGGCCGAAGCAGTTCGAGTTGGCCTTCGATGGAGAAACTGCGCGGGCGCTGCATGATGAGGACTTGGACGTCGATACCGATTTCTGTGCGATGTGCGGGCACGACTGGTGTAGCATGCGTATTAGCAAGGAGATCGTGGAATTCACCAGCGGCAATGATCCCGACTTCCAGCCCGAGCAGCCAGCCATGCAATCACCGGGTCTGAGTGCAGAGCAACTCGGATTCCTGGCTACCCGCGGCGAAAAGCAATCGTGCCACTCGGATATCGTCCCAGACGCCGAGTCCGCCCAACGCGTTCAGGAAGATCTCGTACAGGTGAACACCTCAGCCTAATCACCAGTCCGCCGAGCGCCAAAAAAAATGCCCCGCAGCTTGCGTTGCGGGGCATATCGTTTGTCAGGTTGTTGGTTTGCAAATCTACAACAGGCTGTCGCGCAAGTTGGGCGTTATGGGTAGACCCGTAAATGGAGCAAAGCCAGCCTGGGCGCGGATCAAGTTGTCAAAGGCGAGCAGGGCAGCGTTCAGGTTTTGGAAAAGCGTTTGGATGGCGATGATTCTAATTTGTTTGGGCAGACTGATCGTATCGCCCGATTCGGAAATTTCGGGTCGGCCAAAAGCACGGGCCTGAGATTCGCTGTGGCGCAGAACCCCGCTATCAATCAACTGGCCAGGCCTGCGCGTCTGAAGCGCGGCTGAACCGACTGAGTTCCAAACCAGTTTGGAATCGTCATTAACCTGCTGCTGGGCCATAACACCGCCGACGTTAGCCAGCACGAGTATCGCAGCCAAGGCCAGCATTAGTCGAATCGTCATAACCGCCTCCATTCGAGTGGGCATGGACACCAATCAGGCGACACCTCGCCAATCCCTCATACTATCGGCACCGCACTTGGTTCTTTCTACAGTTCAACGTGTTGTCCGGCAAGCCTAAAATGCCCATATTATCGGAATCGGCTCCTCGGGAAGCGTTTCTCCGTAGGGCTTGGAGACGCCGAGCCGCGGGGATAACGGCGTCCTCCAGAGTCGACGGCAGTCCCCGCGGTCTCCTGCTCAGAGATGTTGCCGGCGGTTTGGCTAATCCTGGGCAACCGCGATAGTATGCTGGTTTGGGACAGAAGTATGGGGATAACTGCGTGAACCAGCCAGCAAAGAAACTCTACATCGAGACCATGGGTTGCCAGATGAATGTGCTGGACAGCGAATTGGTCGCAGGCCAACTCCGCCATGCGGGGTATGAGACCGCTCAGGACATCGCCGAGGCTGACGTGGTCTTGGTAAACACGTGCAGTGTTCGGGGACACGCCGAGGACAAAGCGTTGTCGCGTCTTGGCCAATTCAAGAAACCCAAACATCAGAACAAGGATTTGGTCGTCGGGGTGATGGGCTGCATGGCTGAACGCGATCCTGATGGCATCATTGCCAAAATGCCGCACGTCGACTTGATCTGTGGTCCCGGCGAATTACACAAGATCCCAGCCATGATCGATGAGATTGTGGATTCGCGCCAGCGGAGCATCGCTTTGGCATCGAGTCTTTCGCGCAAGAGTACACTGCTCGAACGGGCGACCCAATATGATTCTGTTGAAGCGCTTGACTTAGCCCGAGATCCAGACCCCGATGAGAATGTGCTCCAAGCCTACGTCCGAGTGCAGCGGGGCTGCGACAAGTTCTGCACTTTTTGCGTCGTGCCCTTCACGCGTGGACCGGAACGAAGCAGGCCTCCGCAACAAATTGTGGACGAGGTCAAGATGCTCGTTGATCGAGGGGCGAGAGAAATCACCCTGCTTGGTCAAACGGTCAACAGCTACCTTCATCAAGAAGATGACCTCCCCGTCTCGTTTGGGGAGTTGCTCGCTCGGGTGGACGCCGTGCCCGGGTTAGAGCGGCTCCGCTTTGTGACCAGCTATCCAGGGGATTGGACCACTGACGTATTTGAAGCCATGCGCGATCTGCCCACGGTGTGCGAGTATCTGCATCTCCCGGTGCAAAGCGGGTCGGACGCAGTGCTTAAGCGGATGCGGCGCCAGTACACGGTTGCTCAGTTCGATGAATTGGTGCATCAAGCCCGCGAGATTGTGCCTGGAATTACCCTGGCGACCGACCTGATCGTTGGGTTCTGCGGGGAAACCGATGCCGAGTACAATGAGACCGTTGCCCTAGTGGAGCGCAGCAACTTCAAGAACATCTTCTGCTTCAAGTACTCAGAAAGGCCAGCCACCGTTGCAGAGAAGCGCCTGCCGGATGACGTTTCCGACGAGATTAAGCGGCATCGCAACAATGATCTATTGGCCGTTCAGCAGCGGATTTCTGTAGACCATAATCAGGCGATGATCGGCCAGGAGTTTGAGGTGTTGGTAACCGGCTACAGCAAGTCAGCCCTAAAAGCCCAAGAGGCAGAGCAGTCTCGCGGCGAAGAAACGGGGTGGCGCCGATCAGACCAACTGGTGGGTAGAACCCGCGGAGACCAGATTGTGGTCTTCAACGGGAAACCCGAACAGATCGGCGAACTGATGCCAATCAAAGTCACTGGTGCCACTGCTTTGACGCTCTTTGGAGAATCGGCCCTCTCAACCAATTCGGTCAAGTCACCGTCACTGCCGGTGATCGGATGATCTCCAAACGGTCACCTCGGCAAGGCCGGTTTCCAACAGTTCGGGCCTGGCGGGCAGATGCCGCCAGAAGCAACGGAGTAGACCGCTGGCAGAGCTAACAATTCAACTCGACAACGGGCAGGTCCAGCAGCATCAGCTGAGCGAGGGCCCGACCAAGCTTGGTCGCGGATCGTCGTGTGATGTTCGGCTGACCAGTCGCTCCACCTCGCGCGAACATGCTGAGATTCAGCGAATCGGCGGCCGGTACTACATCAAGGATCTAAATAGCCTTCACGGCGTGAGCATCAACGGCGAACGCGTCGTGTCTGCCTCACTGCATGATGGCGATGTCTTGGATGTCTGTGGCCAACGCATTGTATTCAACGACGCCGACCAGCGGGGCAGTCCTGTTCGCTCCGGTGAAATCATGCTTGCCGACGAGGATTACACGGGTGAGGTCACCACCATAGGCGGGCCTAGTCGGGTTATTTCAGTTCCGGCCCAGCGTCTGCAAATGATCTATCAGATTTCCAGCCGCTTGACGGCTCTTCGTGACTTCAACGAATTGCTGAACGACGCCATGGACATTTGCGTCGAGATGCTCGGTTTTGAGCGTGGGGCGATCGCAGTGCGTCCACAAGGGCAGCGCGGCGTAGATTGGCCTGTTATCCGCAATATCAAGGGAGCAGAAGGAGAAATCGCCCTTAGTCACACGATTTTGGGGCGGGCGCTGGACCACGGCGAACGTTGCATCGTTAATGATGGCGACGAATTGATCAGCAAGACTGAGAGCATCAACAGATTAGGCATCCGCTCAGCCATGTGTGTCCCGATGCTCTTGGGTAACGAAATCCTCGGTGTGATTTACGGAGATCGTACTTCATTGGGCACGACCTATGCGGCTGAGGATGCCGATTTCTTGTTTGCCTTAGCCGGTCAATTGGCCATTGGCCTGGCGAACTGTCGCCTCATGCAAGAGCAGCGACGCAAGATCATCCTCGAAGGTCAAATTGGCCTAGCCAGTGAGATTCAGCAAGTGCTGTTCCCGCGGCGCCTCCCCGATGATGAGAAGATCAAGGTGGCTGCGTACAATTCGCCAGGGCAGAGCGTCAGCGGCGATTACTTTGATGTGATCGAGCTTGGCAACGGTTGCTTGGGCATCATCATCGCAGATGTAACCGGCAAAGGCGTTGCTGCTGCACTGCTGATGGCCAACCTTCAAGGAACTGTTCGAGCAACGCTGGCTGACATCGGCGAACCGGCCAAGGCGATGCGCACATGGAACAGGCTCATTTGTCAAAACACCGATGCCGGCAATTTCATTACTTGCCAATTGGCTATTTGGGATACTGAATCACGGACGATGTCCATTTCTGTGGGGGGACACCCGCCTCCGTATCTGCTCACCGATGATGGGGCATCCTGCCGCATGCTGAAGCTGCAAAACTCGACGCCCTTGGGCGTCGATCTTGAGGCGGAGTTCTACACCACTCCGATCGAACTGGGGGCCTCACCTTGCTCGCTGTATTTCTACTCCGACGGGGTGAACGAAGCCAAGGCGTCATCGCGTGAAGACTTCGGCGATGAGCGACTCGCGGATACTCTCAAGGCGTGCGGATCACTGAATCCCGACGCGATGATCGACGCGGTTCAAGGTGCGATCACCGAATTCACCGGCGACGAACCGCAAAGTGATGACATCACCATGGTCGCTGTTCATATCAAGTAAGCCAGTATCGCCGAACCTGAGCCGCAACCGCAAGGGAGCGGTTCTTCAATGCCAAACGGCACCTCGCCTCCTCACGGTTGCGGCCCAAGAAAATGCGATCTGCGTACGATGACGCGTTAACGGATGCTCTTGGCCAGCTTCAAGAAACGATCCTCTTGGCGGATGGACTTGAAGTCGTTATCGCCCATCATGTGGTCGGCATCGTCGTAGCCTGCCTCGATGGCCTTCTCCAACCAGGTGTAGGCTTCTTCGTGCTTGCCTTGTAGGCAAGTGAAGCAGGCGACGTTGTACATCGCGCCGCTATCCTTGGGGCTGAGCTTTTGGATTTCCTTGGCAAACTTGACTGCGTTATCGTAGTCACCTTCGCCATAGGCCTTGTTCATCTTCATGGAAATTTTGCGGCGTGCGCCCATCGCGTCCTTGAGATGGATCGGAGCGGGTTCGACGCCGCTCTTCTTGTATGCGGCCAGCCACTCGCCGGCTGCTTCCAGCGCCGGCTTGAAGCCCCAAGGGCCTCGATGCCCGGCGACGGCGAGAACGCCATCCTTGCGAATCAGGTAGACACGGTCAGGCCAACCCTTGTAGGCCTTTTCCGCCTCGTTGTTCATGTTGTCTACCAGGCAAGGGATGGTGAGTTTTTTCTCTGAGACCAATCGGGTAGCTACGCTGCACCGTTCGCCGAAGGTCTTGTGTTCATTGATGCCCTTTTCCTTGGCATAAGGAACGGGAAAACTGTCATCGGCCGCATGAGCCTCGCTGATGTAGACGATGTAGATGGCCGCGAAATCTTTGTAGTCCTGGTACATCTGTTCCATGGCGCCGACCTGGGCCAAGAAGGGTGGTCACGTGTAGCTGCCAAAGAAGAGCAGCACCGGTTTCTCCCCGGCAAACTTCGCCAAGTCTACTTTGCGATTTCCTTCCAGCCTGCTCAGGGCCATGAGTGTTGCAGGTTCACCCGCTTGGGGGGCCTCAGCCCGTGCCGACCCATCCTGGGCATCATCAGTCGAGGCCCGCGGAGTCGATTGGCAGCCCACACATAGCGCAAGGGCGACCCACATTGTCATCAAAAAACGGTTTCGCATGGTTTTCTCCAGTGGCCCGACTTGGTTCAGAGTCAGCAGTGCTTGGCTGCGATGGTATCACATATCGCCGGACGCCTGCAACCATGGGCCAGTGAGGGAGGGGGATCGAGGGATGACTCAATTTGACCGAGGGCGGGTATGGGGCCTGCTCGTTCCCTAATCGTCCATCATCTCATTGAGCTTGCGTAGGGCTTCGGATTCGATCTGGCGAACGCGTTCGCGCGTGAGCTTGATGTGTTCACCGATTTCCTTGAGCGTTACGGGGTCGTTGCCGTCAAGTCCGAAGCGCATGCGAAGAATCGTTGCCTCTCGCTCATCGAGCTGCCCCAGCATTTTCTGAATAGACTGCGTTTCAGCCTCAGAAAAGATCGCTGCGTCGGGCGAAGGGGTTTTGGCATCCGGCACGGTGTCAGAGAGGGACTGTCCCTCTGCATCATTGGGGCTCTGGGTGGCAGACGCCAATGCCTTGACCGCCCTGCGGATGATGCGGACCTTCCGCTCAGGCATCTGCATGTGCTCGGCCAGCTCAACGATCGTCGGGCTTCTGCCGGACTGTTCCTGGAGGACAGAGTTTGCGTGCCGCCACTTGGAGATCATCTCAACCATATAGGCTGGGATATGGATGGGCTGAACGCCGTTAATGAGCGACCGCTTGATAGACTGCTTGATCCACCAAGAAGCGTAGGTCGAAAAGCGGGTGTTCTGCTCCGGATCGAACCCTTCGACCGCCCGGATTAGGCCCAGGTTGCCCTCTTCGATGAGGTCATTCAGCAGCATGCCGCGCTTGGAGTACTTCTTGGCAATGTTGACAACGAGGCGCAGGTTGGACTTGACCATTCGCTCGCGGGCAGCCGACGAGTCCTCCTCGGCCCGCTCTAGATCAGCAAGCTGGGTGTGGCTGGGGCGCGACTTGGGGTCTTGCCCGAACTGCTCGCGCAGATCCTCAGCGCGGTGAATGATCCTGGCAAGCTCCTTCTCCTCGTCAGCAGTGAGCAGCGGAGCCTCATTGATTTGCCTCAGATAGGTCTGTAGGCCGAAGTCAACAGCGATGGCAGTCCCCTCCGGTCAACGTTTGTGGGTTTTGGCCAGCAAACACCAGACGCCCCCCAATCGCCGATGGGGCAGGGGCGGCATTCGCATAACACCCAAGACCAGTTCCAATGTCCCCCCAATGGCCAATCACGGACTTAACTTTCTGGAGTCGATTCCTCTTCTGAGGGAGTTGCATCCTCCACAGAGGTCGAATCCTCCGGCGAAGTCGAATCGCCCGCAGGGGCTGACTCGGTCGGTGGCTTGTCATCGGCGTCTGCAGCAGCACTGTCTTCCTCATTCGCTTTGGGGGCCGGCACCATTAAATCGACATTGGCTGGCTGCGTAAGCTCAACCCTGGGTACCAAGTCGGTGGACTCTTCGCCGGGTCCAACCAAACCGCCACGTCGGCTCTTGGGTCGCTTATCGGCCCCTCCGCCTTCCTGGTCTGCGGACCACTCGGCACGCTTCTTGGAGAGAGCGATTTTTCGCTCTGCAGTGTCTACCCTGAGGATCTTGGCCAGAATTCGTGCGCCGATTTCCACTTCGTCGTGTGGATCCTCCACCTTATGATCGGCCAATTCGCTGACGTGGAGCAGTCCTTCGAGGTCGGTTTCCAACTCAACAAATACGCCAAAATTGGTGATCTTGGTGACAGTGCCTTCCACGATCTGTCCCGGGATGTAATTCTCGGGAACGGCGTGTGCCCACGGGTCTTCATGCAGCTGCTTGAGGCCCAAGGCAATACGTTGTTTGGATTCCTCGACTTTCAAGACCACGCACTCGATGGCGTCACCCTTCTTGAGCAGCTCCGATGGGTGGGAAATCTTCTTGGTCCAACTCATGTCGGACACATGTAGCAACCCGTCGATGCCTTCTTCGATCTCCACGAAAGCCCCGTAGTTCGTTAGATTTCGGACGCTGCCCTTGATCCGGGTATTCGGCGGGTACTTCTCAGCCACCTGGGTCCATGGGTTGACTTCGGTCTGCTTGATGCCCAGGGAGATTTCCTGCTTGTCCTTGTTCACGTCCAGAACCACCACCTCAATACTATCACTCACGGTCAGCATTTCGGAGGGGTGGTTGATCCGCCGGGTCCAGCTCATCTCGGAGATATGGACCAAGCCCTCGACACCAGGCTCGAGTTTGATGAAGGCGCCATAGTTCATGATGTTGACCACTTCGCCGGTCACCTTGTTGTTGACCGGATAACGCTCGTCGATCTTCTCCCACGGGCTCTCCTCCAACTGCTTGAGCCCAAGGGCAATCTTCTCTTTTTCGCGATCAATGTTGAGAATCTTGATCTCAACTTCCTGGTCGATCTTCAGCAGCTCACTCGGATGGCGGATGCGGTCCCAACTCATGTCGGTGACATGCAACAGTCCGTCGATTCCGCCAAGGTCAACGAATGCTCCGAACTCGGCGATGTTCTTGACCACGCCTTTGCGGGTCTGCCCGACTTCGATCTCTTTCATCAACCCATCTTTGGCTGCCGTTCGTGCTTCCTCGATGAGCTTCCGGCGGCTGATGACAATATTTCTGCGATCAGTGTCAACCTTGAGGATCTTGGCGTCGATTTCGCGGCCAATGAATTCGCTGATGTCGCCAGGACGACGGATGTCCACCTGCGACGCCGGTAGGAACACCGGCACACCGATATCAACCAGCAACCCACCCTTGATCTTCCGCATCACGCGGCCTCGGACCGAGTCGCCTTCGTTCTTGGTTTCAACGATTCGTTGCCAATTCAGGAGGCGATCAGCTTTGCGCTTGGAAAGCTGGACAAGCCCGCTCTCGGATTCGAGCGTCTCTAGCCAAACATCGACCTCATCACCTCGATCAATTTCACTAGGATCATCCCACTCACTCTTTGGGATGATGCCTTCGCTCTTTAGGCCTACATCGACTACGACATCATCGCCGGCCTCACCGACAATCCTGCCCTTGAGGATGGTGCCGGGCTTGAGCGAGCCAGTATTTGTCTCGGTCGCTTCCCCGAACAGCGTCTCTTCGAGATTGTCCTCGACGACTGTCCCCAGTACCGAGTCGAATGAAATGCCATCGACGTCCAAATCATTGATGAGGTTGAAATCTACCATGTTGCGTTCGTGTCCAAATGTCTTGCTATCTCCCGGCAGTGGGCAACCGCCCAAATAACTGAGGCCGGGTCTGCACAACCGCGGCGTTCGTCCGCGGCGCAGAAAACACGACCACCCCCGGCCTAGAACACACAAGGCCGATCCAAAGAGCGGTCAATCGCGACAATATAACCGATGCCGAACCGGGCGGCTACCCAAGTCCTAGACAATTCAGGCCTCAAATCCCATCCGGATCACACTCGGCCTGCACCGGGATTTCGGCTCTTGGGAGAGCTTGATGAGTATATGGCGGAGGCCAAGCGAGCCCCGGTCGGTGGAACGGCCTGTTAGGTGCTTACTTCGCGAGCGGTTTGGCTACTCTGGGGGCGGGAGGCGGGTCTTTGGCGAGGGTGCCCTGGCGGGGGGCGGCGAAGGTCTCGTTGAACGCGGCGAGCGAGGCCTCAGAGCTGTCCAGCCGCCAGTTCTGCTCACCCTCTCGGCGTTTGTCCAAATTGAACCAGACCGTGGCCTTGATCTCTGGATACCTGGCGAGGGCTTGTTGGGTTTCCCGAAGCCATTTGGCTTTTCGCCCTGGCTCCGCCTCGACGCAGCCGGTCTCAGCGATCATCACGGGTTTCGTCGGATAACGATCCGCAAACTCGGAGAGGGGGGTGGCAAACAGATCGTCGAAGGACTCCCAGTGGTGCCATTGGTCGTGGTGCTCGCCCCAGTTGTAACCGTCGAGCGCCACCCAATCCACGTACTCTTCCCCGGGGTAATAGCAGTGCATATTGTTTTCCGGCGTGTTGGGGCAACTCACCATGTTCGGCGCCCAAACCCACTCGACATTATCAGCACCCGCTCGCTCGAAGATGTCGTGTGCCCGCTGCCACGCGGCTACGAAGAGGTCAGGCTTACCGAACCAAGTGAACCAGTCTCCGTTAAACTCGAACCCGAACCGCAACAGGACGCGTCCACCCTCGGCGTGTGCCGCCAAGGCCCACTCTTTGAAGAATGCGTCGAATTCACCATCGAGTATTTTGGGCAGGTAATGCTCGGAGCTGGCGTGCCACTTCCACAGTTCAAGCGAGATGATCGGTGTAGCCTTCTTCGTCCGAATGGTCTTGATTCCCGAGGCTGGGAACGGCCGCCCGAGATCACGATAGAACATAACGTAGTCAGGGGTCGATGCGAAGGAAGCAATCGCCTCGCTGAGCATCTTCGGGTAGTGCTTCGGTCCCCAGTATATTTGGTATAGCCCCCATTGTAGCGGGGCGCGGGCCTCCCTCTTGTTGGCCGTTGCTGAGGGTTCATCTGCTGCGGGTGAGGATGAGGAGCCAATGAACAAGGCTGCACTCGCCAGGATGGCCATGGCGAGTACAGCCTTGGTGGTTACGAATCGAGCTGCACCAGCAGAATGTGCGGAGGCTGGCACGCCTAGAGCGCCGGCTGAGTGCCGACTGTGTCCAAGAAGCCTTCCAGCTTGCGTGAGCGGACCGGATGCTGCAGTTTGCGGATCGCCTTGGCTTCAACCTGCCGGACGCGCTCGCGGGTAACATTGAAAATCTTACCCACCTCTTCGAGCGTATAGGTGTAGCCGTCACCAATCCCGTAGCGGAGCTTGATGATCTCGCGCTCGCGGTAGGTGAGCGTCTTGAGCACTTCTTCGATGCGGTCCTTTAGCATTTCAGAGCCGGCAGAGCTGACCGGCGATTCTGCGGAACCGTCCTCGATGAAATCACCGAAGTAGGAATCCTCGCTTTCACCGACCGGGCGGTCCAAAGAGATGGGGTGGCGTGAGATCTTCATCACGCGCCTTGCTTCGCTGACCGGCATCTTGGCTTTGCGGGCAATCTCTTCAATGGTCGGTTCGCGGCCGAGATCCTGAAGCAGCTGCTTGCTGATATTGCGCAGGCGGCTCATCGTCTCGATCATGTGGACCGGAATACGGATGGTTCGAGCATGATCGGCAATCGCTCGGGTGATTGCCTGGCGGATCCACCACGTTGCATAGGTGCTGAACTTGTAGCCCCGCTTGTACTCGTACTTATCGACGGCCCGCATCAGGCCGGTGTTGCCCTCTTGAATGATATCCAAGAAGCTCAGCCCACGGTTGCGGTACTTCTTGGCAATGCTGACTACCAACCGAAGGTTTCCACCCGACAGCTTGCGTTTGGCATCCTCGTACTCGCCAAAAACACGCTGGATGGTCGTCAGTCGGTTGACGAGCGACTCGCGATCCTCCAGCACCAACCTCTTGATGCCGGCAAATTCGTCCTGGATTGCTTGTCGATCTTCATCGGGCAGATGGTGCCGCCTGGCATCGGTGGCCAGCATTTTTTCAAGCTGCCCCAGCTTGAGGCTAAGGGCGACAAGCTTCTTCATCAGCGGCTGAATGCGCGAGGTCCGCAGAGACAGCTCCTCGATCAGCTTGGATATCTTCCTGCGACGCTTGGTCATCTCCTGATCAAGCTGGCGCTGCGTCTTGGCCGGCAGCCGCTTTGCCTGGAGGGCTTGGTAGTCCTCATTGTTGCGGTCCAGCATCTTACGCACTGTGGCTAGGTTGCCTGGCAAACGAGCCAGAATGGTCTGCTTGGCCCCAAACTCCGAGGTCGAGATTTTCATCGTGCGGTCGAACGGCAGGTTGCCGTCATAAACACGCTGGAGGATGTCGACGGCCTGGTTGCCGCAGTAATCGCTCTCGAGCACCTTTTGGCGGAAGGCCATGCGGGTCAGTTCTATCTTCTTTGCAAGTCGAATCTCCTCGGCTCGAGTCAGCAGGGGGATCTCGCCCATCTGGGTCAGGTACATGCGTACCGGATCGTCGATCCGCCGCGTTGCCGGCTCAGCCACAGGTCCATTCTGGGCGCGGGTATCCGATTCACCCTCGGCGCTATCGTTACTTTTCTTAGAGCCTTTGCCTTTCTTGCGTTTTGCCTCGAGGCGCTCGGCTTCGATCTCGTCGAGCATATCGATCTTTTCTTCGTCGAGGCGAAGCATGATCAACTCAAGCTTGTCAGGAGTGACCGCTTCATCAGGGAGAATCTCGTTCATCAACTCCCAAGTTACATAGCCGCACTCCTTGCCGCTGGTGATCAGGGCTTGCAGCGACACCTCGATTGGGTCGGTGACTGTATCTGCAACGACTGTCTTTGTTGTGTCCAACTGGATCATGTTGCTCTCCATCGACTGGCCACCAGGGGGGAACCCACAGCACCTACACCCACGTTCTCGCTTCGGCGTCGCGTTTGGAACGCGGCGCGAAGTGACGGTAGGCTTGGCCTACTTCTTGAAGGGTCTCTAGTGGTACAGACAGCGATTTATCCTTTGCAGTATTGTTGTCAGCATCCTTGTTTGCTTCTTGGTGTAATTGCCTGGTCAGTTCAGCCGCTCGCTTCAGTTCAGCAACGCGGCGCAGGCAGGCAACTGCCCCTTCGAGCGTAGCCTCATAATTGCCACGCCGATCCCCATGCAGGTGCAACTCGGTAACTTGCTGAGCGGTGCCTGGATCAGCAAAACAGTCCAGCACTTCAAGCAAGGTAAATTCACCAACGCGCTCAGCCAAGTCTCGAACCGCCTCCGCGATCCGCCGGCAAGTCGGGTCCGCAATCCGTTCCGGATCAAAGAAGTCGCGTACCTGCTCATACAGAGCTGACTCGTTGAGCAGCACTTTCAAAATGTCGATCATCGCCACCTGCTCGGTCGTACCCTTCGCGGCGGCTAGGCCAGCAGCTGACCGTACCTGGCTGCTCATCTCCCTCGATGGCTGGCCGGGCTGGGTAGACCGCAGGATCAAGTCATGAACCTGGCGTCCAGGCAGGCTCAAGAGCTTGGCGATCTGATTCACGATCAAGCCCTGCTGGATCGCATCAATGGATCCATATTGCGATAACTCAGCCACCATGGTCACGAAACCTCGCACGGCATCTCGCCGGGAGGCAGTTTCATCCTCAGAGCGGTAGCGGACTTGTGTGCGATTCCATGTGAATGTTAGCGCGTCCACGGCTGAGTTCAACAAAGATTCAAAGGCATCTGGCCCTGATTCAGCCAAGAAATCGCTCGGATCCTTACCGGACGGCACAAATGCAAGCCGAACTGCCATCCCGTGTCGCAAGGCAACCCTCAAGGCGCGCTCAGCAGCAGCCTCTCCAGCGTTATCGGAATCGAACAACAGCACAATCGTGCCGCAGTGCCTCCGCAGCGATTCGATGTGCGATTCGGTCATGGCTGTGCCTAAGGAAGCCACGGTTTCGGCAAAACCTGCCTGATGGCATGCGATGCAGTCGGTGTATCCCTCAACAATGATTGCCCGCTGTTTGGAGACCATTTCGGCTCGGGCTAGGTCCAGTCCGTATAACACCCTGCCCTTATCGAAGAGCTTGTTCTGGGCGGTGTTGAGGTACTTGGCTCTTGCATCGCCTAAAGTACGCCCGCCAAAGCCTATCAGACGCTTGGTCGTGTCACGGATGGGGAACATCAGCCGGTGCCGAAATGCGTCGTAGGGTTGCCCCTGTTCGTTCGACTTGATCAGACCTGCTTCGTGAAGCAACTCTTCGGATAGTCCTGCAAGCCTGGCTGCCTTGAGCAAGCCCGCGTTGTCGTTGAGCGCGAGTCCCAAGCCGAATCTTTCGCACATCTCCTCTGAGATGCCCCGCTCAGCGACGTACTGCCGGGCGAACAGGCCAGTCTCAGGATCGTGCAGTTGCTTCTTGAATAATTCCTGGGCCCAGGCGTTGGCCTGGGCGATGTCAGACCGTCCCCGGCCTGGCGTCTCGGATTGTGTTCGTCTCGTCAGCGTGATGCCCGCTCGAGCAGCCAACATCTGCAGCGCTTCGGCAAAGCCTATGCCCTCGCGAAGCTGGATGAACTTGAACACGTCGCCACCGGCTTTGCACCCGAAACAATGAAAAATGCCTTTGGCAGGGAGGACGTGGAAGGAGGGTGTCTTCTCTTTGTGAAAAGGACACAGACCTCGAAAGCCATTGCCGGACTTGACAAGGGAGACGTGCTCCGCCACCAAATCCACCAAATCGATGCTCTGGCGGACTTCCTCTTTGACGGACGACCAATCGTGCAAAGAAATAGCAATCCCCGGCCAAAACCGGCTTCACAAAGGGGTCAATG
>JAJDDP010000174.1 GCA_029260235.1 Phycisphaerae bacterium
TCCTGCGCTTGTACCCAGATTTGATCCAGCAGGAGGGCTCGAAGATGAAGCGTAAGCGACACAATCCGGAGCAGATTATCCGCAAGCTTCGGGAGGCGGATCGGCTGCTATCTAAGGGCAAGGACATCGCGTTCGTGTGCCAGTCCTTGGAGGTATCAGAGGCGACGACTGCCTTGACGCGAACCGCACCTAGCTTGCGGTCGTCGATCTTCGGAGCCGCATTCCTCTGCTGTGCCTTGATCAGCCTCGGTGCGCTTACGGGGCCCAGAGACGCCTTTGGCTCGATGCAGGAAGCGTCCACCGACACGCAAGCGCAAGAGCTCTACGGCAGAGCCAAGCAGGCCATCGAGGATGGGAAGATCTCGCTTGCACAGGCCCTTGGCACCGAGGCTAGCGCTCTCGCGCAAGAGAACGAAGACGAGGAGCTACGACTTCGCTGCTTGCTACTCTTGGGAAGCGCCGCCCGATTCACTGGAGACTTTCAGCGCGCACAGGCACTCTTCGAGGAAGGTTTGGCGCTCTCGTCGAAGGTGGACGAGGCCAACGTCTACAGTTTTCGGAACGGGCTCGCGGTATGCCAAGCGATGCAAGGCGACTCGGAGAGCGCTATCAGTACTTGGTTCGACGCTCTTGGGGACTTGGACGTCAGCAAAGATGCAGAGCTACTGGTCGCCACCCGCCTCAACATCGGCATCGTTCTCTCGGATCGCAATGAGCACTCCAAGGCGGTCGAAGTCTTGCTCCCAGCACTCGAACTCGCCGAACAGAACGAACTCCTGAAATTGGCGTCAGACGTGCATCACACATTGAGCATCAGCTTCCTGCGCATGGATCTCGACGAGGACGCCCGCAGACATCGCGATGCCTCGATTTCCTCACGCGAGGAGGCGGGCCTCCCGCTTCTCGGCTATCACCTGATTGCCCTGGGTCTCGACAAGTTCGATGCTGGGAGTTACGAGTTGGCCGCTGAACGCTTCGACGAGGCGATTCGAGCTGCACAGGAATCGGGGACTTCAAGCCAGGAAGCCGATGCTTGGAGACAACTATCCAGAGCAAGCGAGGCACTCGGTCGCTTGAAAGTCGCGGAAGAGCAGGCGCGTGCCTCCCTCGCGATTAGCGGCCAAATCGACTATCCAGTCGCTCACAGCATGGGACTCGCGCATCTTGGCACGTTGCTATTAGGAATGGAGCGATACGAGGAGGCCCTTGTGGAGTTGATCGCCGCGTATGAGCTAGCGACGTCGGTCGAGCATGCGCCGGTGCGGATCCTGGCTAGCAAGGGCCTGTCTAAGTGCTATCGAGCTCTCGGGAGGTTTGAGGAAGCATTGGTGCAGCATCAACAATGGACCGATCTACATTTTGAGTCCCTCAATATGGAACACGCCGAGGAAGTCGGGCGCGTCCAGGCTGCTCACAAGTTCGAGCTACAGCAAGAGGCTGATGAGAGCAAGCGCCGCTTGGAGGCACATGCACTGGCCGAGCGAGAACGATCGGCGCGCTGGCGGAACCGCACGTATGCGGGCGGGGCGTTGCTCACAGCGATTGCGATACTCGCATTCGTCGCGCACCGCCTCCGAGTACGCATGCTGCGAACGCACAACGACGCCCTGCAGTCAGAGATCCACGAGCGTGAGGCGATCCAGGATCAACTACGTGAGTCGACCAAGATGGAGGCTGTGGGCCGTCTTGCCAGTGGAATTGCCCACGACTTCAACAACGTTCTGACCGCGATTATGGGCCACGCCGAGTTCGTAAAACTGAAGCCGACCCTCGTGACGAGCTCAGTTGAGGTGATCCAAGATTGCTGTGAGCATGCGGCGGCGCTGACGCACCAACTCCTAGCATTCAGCGCACAGCAGGTTCTAAAGCCGCGTGTTATTGACCCAAGCGAGGTGATGCGCCGCCTTGAGCCTATGCTGAATCTTCTCATGCCCGAGTCCGTGCTGCTCAAGTTCCACCTGGCGGAAAATCCACCCAGTATTCGTTTCGACGCCAGCCAGATGGAGCAAGTCGTGATGAATCTCGTGCTGAACGCGCGGGATGCCATGCCCGGGGGTGGCCGACTCACGGTCGAGCTCGAAACATTGGAGTTGGACGATGCGTTTACTTCACGGCACCCTGGCTCTAAAGCCGGCCCACACATCAGGTTGGTCGTCACGGATACGGGAGAGGGCATGACAGAGGAGGTGCTCACGAGTGTGTTCGAGCCTTTCTTCACGACCAAGGGTTCAAAGGGAACGGGGCTCGGGTTGGCTTCGGTGCACGGCATCGTGCGACAATCCGGTGGCCACATCTTGGTGTACAGCGAGCCCGGAAAGGGGACTAGCTTTAATGTCCACATCCCCACCGTAGAGGGCGAGCCCGTGCAGCTTCTGCCCACCTCTCGGGAGCTGCTCAATCTGCGCGGTCATGAGACGATTCTTGTGTGCGAGGACTTCGAGTCTGTGCGCAACTCGGTGAGCCTGACGCTACGCATGTGGGGCTACGAGGTGCTCGCGGCTGCAAGTCCTGCGGAGGCCATCGAACTCGCAAGTTCATCGACCGAGCCGCTGGCCCTCCTACTCACCGACGTCGTGATGCCCGGCATAATGGGGCCGCAACTCGCCACCAAGATCAGGGAGGTGCACCCCAAAGTGTGTGTGGTCCTTATGTCGGGGCACACGAGGAACGTCGTCGCGCATCAAACCGTGCTGGAAGGGGAATCTGAGTTTATCGAGAAGCCGTTCCAGCAGAGGCAGCTCCTGCAATCTGTACGCTCGGTGATCGACAGAGCGAACACGCCACCAGCCTGAGAGGGGCTAACCCACGCCCAGTTCGGTGGGCACCGGCCTGGGGGGGGGCGATTTGACCGCGGCGCGGAGCGCTATCCTTGTTCGGGCGAACAGCGCGGAAGCACAGGCCCGATTTGCTGTGAGGAAGTCTCAAGACAAACTGGGAAAACGACAACCGACAATAAGTCTGCTCTTATATGCTAAGCTTCCGTGAGATTTTCTGGATCATAGTGAGATGACAATCCGCGAACAGGACATCACCTTGGGAAGTAGAAGTACGCCAGATCATATGTATGAGAATTCACGCGGCTCACCCATTTGAACTACAGTTCTCCTCATGCAGTACACCTTCAATTGCACCGACTAGCTCAGGAATTCGAATTGGCTTCTTTATCACGCAATCGGCTCCAAGTAGTGTTGCATTCTTCAAATGCAATTCAGGCCCTCCACTCAGGGCAACGACCTTAAGATGGGGTTGCTTCTTCTTGAGCCAGATTATGACTTCCAAGCCATCCATTTCCGGCATCAGAATGTCTGTAATCACGACGTCTAAATGTGAGGTGCTCAATTGTCCAATCGCGTCTCGACCTTCCCTCGCATCTGAAACTTGATAACCAGCAAGTCTTAAACCCTCGACAATCACACGACTCGCACGCGGATCGTCATCAATGATCATTACACTGGTCATTTCGTTCGATTCCATTGGCATACTAATACTACAGCGCCGCTTGGTCATGGCCTATCCCGTCGGCACGAGGGCAAATCTTGGGTTTTGATACCTCTTGCGATCAGCTTGGCGAGCGTTTTCTTGCGATGACTTTCCCGGGCCAACCGGTTGCGCCGCTGATGGTACGCAATCCGAGCCGATGCCTGCTGGTAAAGGACCGACCGGGCTCGCTTCGGCAGGCACTGTGCGGCCACACAAACCGAAGCGGCGTCGCGAACTTGCTCCACGGTGAGTTCCGCGTGCTCGGTCTTTTTTTCCCCTGAGCGTCTGGCGCATCCGCGAGCAAAACAGATGACTCAGCTGGGTGACATACATATGGCGGTGAATCGATCGCCACCCGCGAACCTCGAAGTGGTCCATGCCCAGTTCGTTCTTCGCTTGCCGGAAACAGTGCTCGATCGGGAAACGTGAAAACGCCACATGCAACAACCAGGCAAGTTTCTCGATGTCTTTGCCCGCGGCTACGTTGGCCACAAAGTACTTCACTTCGTCGTGATCCAACGCGTTGCGGGAGATGATCAGCGTGTGGGTCGGTCCGGGCAAGCCATCGGCGTGCTTGCGATAGAAATCGGCATGCTTGACTTCCCAGACAATCGGCCCCTTCTGAGAGTCCTTGATGTGGAACGGTTGCCACTTCTGACTACGAAACACACTCGACTTGGCGGCCAGGTGGCGAGCTTCGCTCGGCGGGGCTGCCGTAAGCGCCAGACGTGGGAAACGCCTGCGCCTACCGTATTCACGAAGCTCCCAGGCTGTTGGGCGAAGCAGCACGCGCGGTGAACGAACCCATCCAGTGAAATTGCTCGGCACCTCAGCCACATAGCTCCGCCCCAGGGCGTCGAGGCCGTTCAGGAAACCGCCGTCCCGGCCGTAGAATTCGTCGAACGTCCAGGCTGCTACCCGGATGCCATTGTCGAGACACCGACGAATTTGATCGAGGGCAATCGCCTGCTTGGTGCGGAAGGTTACATCGTCGGGAATGTGAGCGACGCGGCGGCGAGGCTGGTCGTCGGCCCAGTCTTTGGGTAAGTACACATCGCTGTCTAGCAGACATTGAAAGTCGCCGGCCACAAAGCCGGTGTGAACGCTGACCACGCAGTTATTCACCTTGCCGGTGTTCCCGCACCACTGACGTTTCACGCCGGCTGTGTGCTTGCCCTTCTTCGGATGGCCGGTCTCGTCGATGATACCGATGGCGTCGGGATCTGCGTGGTCGCGGGCGACGACATACTGCAACTTATCTCGTAGTCGCTCCCCGTCCCACTCGACCAGCTCCAGGAATCGCTGAAGCGTCCGCGGTGGCACGTCAGCCGCTAGCGCGATTGGCTCGACGCTCTTGCGCTGAAGGTCAGAGAGCTGCCCCGAAATGTATGTCCGCAGGTGCTCACGCGGCTCACTACGGCCAAAGCAGTCATCGAACTCGACCAAGAAATCCATCAACTCTGAATCCAATCCGGCAATCTCAAGAGCATCCACGCTGTAAGTCCTCCAAACAAAGGCAGTTGGAGGACTTCATCGGATCAAATGGACGGTTCGCTTGAGCCTATCCGGCGCTGTAGTGCTAATCACCCGAGTCTCCCTTGGGGATATCGACGACTTCTCCTCGCTTCTTCACAGGTCAATTGCAATCACGAACATCTTTCTCGCCTTACAACAAGCTTTTCTCGGACCTGACGCTGGACAACGCGATTCTCAAGGAGGCGGCCAACCCAAACTCCAGAGCCCGGCACGCAAGCGTAAGGCCGTCGCGCGTGTCCGGGCGGTTGTCCCCAACGTCTCGCAGCGTCGTGCGTGCCGGGTGCTGAATCAGGCGAGATCCACGCAGCGCCATCGGCCCAAGGTGCGGAACGATGAGCCGAGACTGCTGGGACGGATCATCGACCAGGGCGTGTGGCAGACTACGTTGGGCAATCAAGTGTGTATCGCAGCGTACTGGCTCGGTGTGCCAGCCACAAGAATCGCTCGATGGCGTGAAAGATTCTGCAAACGAAGACCCGGCAAGCATATCATCGACCAGCAAGAAAGAGGGAAACAGTGACCGTCAGCATGCGAATCGCCTGACCCCATCAGGTGGCCTCCGCGATGATGATCTATAGCAAGATCGGGGCGTTTGGACAGGCTCCCACCCTTCAGATATGTTGGTGTGTGCTCGATTGGTTGCTCAGATGTGCTGATCGAGTTGGAATGGTGGCTCCCGGCGGAGGAGGCGTGCCGTAAGTACTCTTGGACGCTGCGCTAGCCCGAGAGGTTCCTTTGCTGACGATGTCACGGCGACGTGCACTTGGCTGCCAGTCGCGCCCCCGGTTTTGTGCCGGTTGCGGATGCACCACTCTGGAGGCTGCAGCTGACGCGTGTGCATCGATGCTGAAGACGCGATGGCGATGTAGCTAGCGGCGTCTACGTCTGCGGCGCCAGAATGTTGAGAAACCTGCATTGATCGCGATCGTGTCATTAATGTTCATCGTTGTCATCTCGATGCTCGTCACGCGCACGGCGGCGGTGGTGCTGCAGATCACGGGCATGTCGCAGGATGCCGCACGATTCCAGGCAAGATCGGCGTTCACCGGCGTTGGGTTCACGACTTCCGAATCCGAGAGCATCGTCAACCATCCTGTCAGGCGGCAGGTGGTCAAGACCTTGATGATGCTGGGTAACCTCGGTTTCGTAACCGTCGCGAGCACGTCGATTATCACCGTGATGGGCGTGGGCTCATCGCAGTCTCCGATGCTCCTTTTCGGGGCGATGCTTTTGGGCCTGGCGCTCTTGTGGATCCTGGCCTGCAGTAGTTGGGTGGATCGGATGTTGTGCCGATCCATCGCGGTCGCGATCGCCCGTTTCACGAGCTTGGGGCACGGTAACCTGGCCAACCTCCTGCAACTCGATGCTGACCACGGCGTGTCTGAGCTGTTTGTACATGATGGGATCGAGCTGTGTGATGGTCCGCTCGCGGGTGCCCGCCTGCGAGAGAAGGGGATCATCGTGCTCGGACTCAAACGCAGGTCAGGCGAGTACATCGCCACGCCTGGTGACGAAATCCGAGTGTCAGAAGGTGACACCCTGATCCTCCATGGCCTGAACAGTGCCATCGCCGATCTTGATCGTTCAAATGATTCAAGCCGTTTGGTTTCCGAAGAGGAGTAATCCAAGTGCCCGATACCCTGCAACCCGGTCGCAAGCCTGACTCATCATCATGGCATAAGGCGCTCGCGCTGGACGAGTTGTCCGAAGGCCGTGTCAAGACCGTGACAATTGGAACGACCAGCATCTGCATGACGCATCACGAAGGGCAGTATGGAGCCCTCGAGAATCACTGTCCTCACCAGGGCGGTCCGCTAGGGGAAGGGTCGATCGAGAAAGGCCATCTCCGCCGCCCCTGGCACGGTTGGGATTACTGCCCGTTGACGGGTAAGTCGCCGGAAGGCTACGACGACGCCCCCGCAGCGTTACCGGTGGATCAGCGCAGTGACGGCGTTTACATCGCAATTCCTGACGAGTCGCCTCACATCCGGACGATCTCGGATGTCATGATGGAGACGATGGTCAACTGGGGCGTCCACTGCGTGTTTGGGATCGTGGGGCATTCCAACCTAAACGTCGCCGATGCTATGAGACGACAGGAAAAGTCGAAGAGGATGACGTTCATCGGTGTTCGCCATGAAGGCGCGGCAGCGTTCGCCTGTTCAGCCTATGGGAAGCTCACCGGTCGGCCGGCGGCTTGCTTGGGCATCGCGGGCCCCGGAGCAACTAACCTGATCACCGGCCTCTGGGATGCAAACGTCGACCGCGCGCCCGTGCTGGCACTCACAGGCCAAGTGGCCACGCAGGTCTTGGGTACCGGGAACTTTCAGGAAGTGGACCTTGAAGCCGCATTCGGTAACGTCGCTCAATGGTCCCAAGCGGTGTTGCCGAACAGTAAGCATGCCGAACTGATGTCGCTCGCATGCAAGAGTTCCATCTTGAACCGGGGCGTGTCGCTCTTGGTCTTTCCCGACGAAACCGCCGGTATTGAAGTGGGTGATGCCGCCACGCCTGGCAAGCCTCTCGGGCGCGTCGCCGACTTGGAGGTCAGCCCGGCGGAAGCGGCGGTCGACAAAGCGGTCGCGATGCTCCGTGAATCCAAGAGGCCGGTGATCATCGTCGGTCACGGTGCACGATTCCATATGCCGAAGATCATCGCGTTGGCCGAACTTCTCGGTGCTCCGGTCTTGACGACGTTCAAAGGCAAAGGGCTCATCCCCGACGACCATCCCTTAGGTTGCGGTGTTCTGGGCCGGAGCGGAACGCCCATCGCGAGTTGGTTCATGAACGAATCGGACTCGCTGCTCGTGCTCGGGGCGAGTTTCAGCAACCACACCGGCATCACGCCCAAGAAACCGACGATACAGGTCGACTTCGATCCGATGGCCCTTGGCAAGTTCAACGCCGTCGATGTGCCGATGCTGGGCGAAATTGGCCGGTCAGTGGACGTTCTTGCGGGTGTACTTCAGAAGGAGCAACTCGCGACGATGGACCAACGGCCCGAAGTCGCTGAGCGTTGGAAAATATGGCGAGCGGAGAAGCAACGGCGCGAGCAGGAGGATCGCGGTAAGGGCGTCGGGTCACCACAGCTATTCGCTGCACTGACGCGGCATGTACCCGCAAACGCGATCATAGCGGTCGACGTTGGGAACAACACATACTCGTTCGGACGGTACTTTGAATGCTCCCAGCAGTCGATTTTGATGTCGGGATACCTTGGCTCCATCGGTTTCAGCTTCCCAGCCGCCATGGGAGCATGGCTTGCATCGCAGGAAGATGATCCTCGGTTTAGCGGTAGGCCGATCGTCAGCGTTTCCGGCGACGGCGGGTTCGGCCAGTACATGGCGGAACTCACGACCGCGGTGAAGTACGGAATGAACATCACGCACGTCCTGCTCAACAACAGCGAGCTGGGCAAGATTAGCAAAGAACAGCGTGCAGGCCAGTGGGAAGTGTGGCAAACGTCGCTGCACAATCCCAATTTCGCGGAGTACGCCAACCTGTGCGGTGCTATGGGAGTCCGCGTGACGCAATCGGGCGAACTTGACGACGCGATGCAGAGGGCTCTCGACGACGACGGTCCGAGTCTCGTCGAGGTCGTGACTGACGTCGAGTTGATCTGATGGAATAGCGTGGAAAAGCGCGCGATGGGCGGCGCATCGAAGTGGCTGCCAATACGAGAGAGGCGCACTCGCGCATGTGCCTCTGCGAAGAACCGTCTGCTTGCCATGGAGATCCATGCCAATATCGTTCGAGTGGAGAAGAAGTCGACCGAAGCGGTCATCGCCGAAGAATCGCACGGATGGGTTACCACCCGATCCCAAGGAAGCCTCTAGATCCGCCGTGACTTCTTTCGCGAGAGGCATATCAAGGACCCTACCGCATGCGCGGCGCGGAGTTGCTTAACACGATGGACGGATTGTCCAATTCACGCTGAACCAGTACACTCGCACGATGGTTCCCGTGTCGCATCCCGACGCCAGGATAATCCAGCCTACGTACAGTCGAGGTGAGCCGCATGCATGAGAGTTCCATCATTCTTGTGGCGCTGTTGATCCTGGCTTTCGCACTTGTTTCGCGGAAGCTGGAGGCGGGCATACTAACAGCGCCCATTTTCTTTACTGTCGGGGGCTACCTCGTTGGGCCGCACGTTCTGAAATTGTGTCATCTCGATCCGTCCACCGAAGTTATCCGGATCCTGGCTGAGTTCACACTGGCGGTCCTTCTTTTTGCCGATGCGTCGAAAATCGACGTTCGCCAACTGAGAAAGGGACTGGGGCTGCCCGTGCGCCTGCTGAGCGTGGGCCTTCCGCTTACCATCGTGGGCGGTGGGCTTGCGGCGAAACTTATCTTTCCGGAGTTCAGCCTCTTCGAGGCTGCGCTCCTCGGTGCAATCTTGGCCCCGACTGATGCAGCGTTGGGACAAGCCGTCGTGTCGTCCGAGTCCGTTCCGCTCAAGATCCGGCAGACGCTCACCGTCGAGAGCGGACTCAATGACGGCATCTCTGTTCCCTTCGTACTGTTTTTCGCTGCATGTGCCAGTGGCCACATTCTCGGCGAAGGTCGAAGCTCGACGGAGTGGATGGAATTCGTCGGGATGCAGATTCTGGTCAGCCCGTTGATCGGCGCCGCGATCGGCCTCCTTGGCGGTTGGTTGATTCGACGTGCGGCGATCGCAGGCTTCATGAGCCGCTCGCTTCAGCAGATTGGCGCATTGTGCTTGGCGGTGCTCGCGTTTTCATGCGCTGAACTCATCGAGGCGAACGGATTCATCGCGGCGTTCTGTGCGGGAATCGCTGTCGGGTGCTCAGCGCGTGAGTTGGCTACAGATATCACCGAATTCACTGAATCGGAGGGAACGGTCCTGATGTACTTGGGCTTTCTGGTGTTCGGTGTTTCCATGGTCGGCCCAACACTCGAAAGCCTGACAATGCCGTTGGTACTATACGCACTGCTGAGCCTGACTTTGATACGTATGCTCCCTGTTGCCATCTCTCTCTTGGGCACCAAGGTCGGGGGCGCCACGACACTCTTCACCGGATGGTTCGGTCCTCGCGGAATAGCGTCTATACTATACGCCGTTGTCATACTGGTGCCGGGAGAGTTTCCGCACCGCTCGATGCTACTGCACGTTACCGCATTCACCGTCCTTTGCAGCATTGTCGCACACGGCGTTTCAGCGAACCCGCTGGCGAAGTGGTATGGCGCAACCGCCGGAAGAAGCAAGTAGTTGGCCCGGAATTCGAGAGAACGGAGCAGCAAACCATGGCTATTCGATCCGGGAAACCGTCTTTCGCACATGGTGATTCGTGGCACATTCGCGGTGCGTGTTCTTCCAGATGGGCGACGCGAAAATCCTGCGCAAGCTGTTCGCCGCCATCCTGGATCGCAACCAGAGGCTGCGTGCCGTGGAAACATGGCACCGTCATGATGAGCCGGCAAGTCGATCAATCTCGCTTGCAATGCGACGATTTCACCGTACGATTTACGCCCAACGGAGAAAAGGGGCGGTTCTACGGGATACTCCCCCCGCGGCCGCCACAAAAATGGCCTGAAATCCCACGGCAGGACAAGAGCGGCCCAAAAAACGTGGCTGGAGCAACGGGAGGAGACGATGTGTATAGTTGAACATGGCCCGGCGTTGTCGGGCGAGGGTATCTGGACGATGGCGGCTAACGATCGTTCCTGACCATACCGAACACGAGTAAAGGAGTTAAGGACATGGCACAAGTAGAAAAAACGTAACTTTTCAGCCATTCGCAACAGCTGCGGCTGGCATCGCGGGGATCTTCCCGGTTTCGAGGTAGGTTTTTAGCCCGTTGGTGATAGTCTTGGTCGGGTTCAACCCGCGCAGTCGGAGGGTGCGATAGACGCTCATGAG
>JAJDDP010000175.1 GCA_029260235.1 Phycisphaerae bacterium
GGCATCGATTCAAAATGAATTGGCTATTCAGGCGGATATTGCCTACGAAGCGAAGTCGGCCAAACAGGGATTCTATCGCCTCTACATGGTTCACAACTATCACATGCTTTCCTTCGCTTCGATGATGGAGGGAAGATACGAGGTCGGACTCAAGGCGGCCCGTGCAGTGGTTGGCAGTATCCCCGAAGAGTACCTCAAGAAGAATGTGGCGCTCATGGATCCTTTTATGAGTGCGGCCTACGATGTCCTCAAACGGTTTGGTCGATGGGATGAGATGTTGCGGCAACCGCAGCCGGCCGACTACCTGCCGATTACAACCGCGATGTGGCGCTTCAACCGGGGAGTCGCCTTCGCGGCTAAGGGCGAAGTTGAGAAGGCTGAGCAGGAGAAGGTTCTTTTCGAAGCAGCCGTTGCCAACGTTGCCGAAGACGCGGTGATGGCTATCAACCCAGCCCACAAGATCCTCTCCATCGCCAAGCACTTCCTCAACGGCGAGATCGCCTTCAGACGTGGAGAAATTGACCTCGCGGTCAGCGAGTTGAAGATGGCTATCGAAATCGAAGATGATCTCATGTACATGGAACCGCCAGAGTGGATTCAGCCAACCCGCCACACCCTCGGTGCAGTGCTGCTCAGCAGCGGCAGATACGCGGAAGCTGAGGATGTCTATAGAGAAGATCTCGGGAATTGGCCCGGCAACGGTTGGTCACTGTACGGCCTGTCGCGTGCGGTCGAGGCAGGTTCCAATCCGGCGCGGCTCAAATCAATCAAGGAGAGATTTGCCAAGTCGTGGTCGCGGGCTGACCAGGAAATCGGTTCGAGTTGCCTCTGCATTCCCAAGATTTGATCCACGCGTTCAACCCGTTCGATGCCAACTTTGCAAGAACCGGCTCCAAGGCTCACCGCCCTGAACGCTTTGGGCAGTCAGATTCTCATATGCTAGTCCCGCACTCGGGGCACCGCGGCTCTGTAAGCCCATGAAGAATGTAGCCGCACTCGGCACATCGGGGGTACTCATCAGTTGTGCGATTGTGGAGACCGTACACTAGCAGTGCAGCGATGATCCCTGGAGTCGCCAGAGCGCTGAGCAGGAATCCACGGGCGACATAACTCGATACGCCATAGGTCGCCCTCAGTGCTCGGTAGATTCCTTGAAGACCATCGATGCATACCTCAGCAATGAGAAACACCGTCATCCATCCCACCACCACTGCCACCATTGCTCGAAGCCAACGCATGTGACGCAGTTTACTCAAAATTAGGCAGTTTTGAAATCGTACTGCCAATAGCGGCGCGTAGATAAGGGCCGTCACGTGGACGACCCTTATCAGGACGGTCGGATATGGCGGGGGGACACCACGAAGAGCACGAGCTCCCCTACCGCCGCCCTCCTTGCAGGCCCGAAGCGCGAGGGGCGGACTACGCCGAGTCAACCTAGTTGGCGACCCGGCGAAGCCGGCGCGTGCCCCCCTGCCTCAGGCTGCAAAGCCCGATGAGTAGTAGCGGCATCATGCCAACAGCGCCTGCGCCACAAGGAGCGGAGCCACCACCGCCGCCCTGGCCGACGGCACGATCCGAATCGGCCTCGATCTCGCCGCCGTCGATGCGCTTGTCTTCGGGATTCTGATCGACCAGATCGTCTTCAATGGGGTCCGGAACAATGGGATCTTCAATGATCGGATCGCCATCGACAGGATCTGGAACGATTGGGTCCTCGATAATCGGATCATCATCAATGGGGTCCGGAACGATGGGATCGTTCTCCTCCGGCGGAGCTTCAAAGCCAACTCCAATCAGTTGGGTTGCAAAGACGGCGCTATCTGGATCGTTGCTACCGATACTCAAAGACGCCTCATACATCTGGGCGCTGCTGGGGGTGAACATCACAACCAATCCAGCCGGAGCATCGCCCGGAGCGAGCAAGGTGACCGACAACGGCTGCGACACGGAGAATGCATCTGCGTCCAAACCACTGATCTCGACCTGCTCGAGGAGCAAGTCAGCATCCCCGAGGTTTTCGAGTGAGAAGGTGACGAAACTGGCCTCTTCCATGAGCGTTTCCTCAAAGCTCACCGGCACGTCAGGCTCGACTAGCGTCAATTGACCGTCGGCAGCCACATAGGAGACAGCCACCTGCGGTGAAACCGGGGCAGTCCCATTAATCAGCACCTGGAATGTGCTCTCGTCGAAGTCGTTGCTGTAAATGCGGAGAGCAGTGAAGTAGGCACCCCCGGCGACTGGAGCAAAGACGACCTCAACTTCAGCCAGTCCAAATGGCTCGATTTCATCGGGCAGTCCCGCCAGCACTGAGTAGGCGCCTTGGAAATTGTTGGCCAATTCGACCGGCTGGCTGAATTCCAATGGAGCTGACCCGTTGTTCTCCACCAGGAAGGTCATCGTGGTCTGTTGGCCTGGTGGAGTGTCAAGTGGCGTCACCAGCTCGGTGTTGAGCAAGCTCTGACCTAGGTAGCTGACCGCGATCTCCGGTTCACCTCCACCGCCGCCGTCTGCATCGCCGCCGGTCACGAATGAGCGCACAGGCCCGACCGCGGTGTAGCCGCAGAAGCTTTTTGCGTAGACCTGCCAGTAGTAAGTCGTGTTCTCTTCCAGGCTGCTAACTGGGTAGCTGCTTAGATTTATGTTGGGCAGGTACGAGGGCGGCGGATTCGACGTTCCGAAATGGACGTCATACATCTGTGCGTTGGCAGAAGGCTGCCAGGTTAGCTGCACCGAATCCGTTTCCAGATCCACAGCACCGTCAGCCGGCGACTGAACAACAACGTCGCCCACGACCGAGCAGACCGTACCAGCCAATGCGTAGTAGGCGTCGTTGATTCGGAGTTTCCCCCAGCCCCAGTCGTCATTGGGCAAGCTTCCAGTATTGGCATCTGCGGCGCCGCTGCTAAGAATCGCCTCGTACACCTGGAGAGGCGTCGCCTCGGGAATCGCGCTCATCAATAATGCCGCGGCACCGGCCACATGAGGGCCTGCAGCGCTGGTGCCGCCGAAGTTTGTCCGCCAAGCAGCCCAACTCTGTCCGGGGGCTCCGCTGCTTTGACCGCAGAAAATGTCGTGGTGGCCTGGCGCTGCGATGCCCTCGAGGGCTAACCCTGCCATGGTAGGACCACGACTGCTGAAGTAACTGAGCTGACCGATGGCTGAGTCAATGCCGTAACTGGCAACGTTGAGCGAATAATCTGACGTCGCCGGACGGCAGAGCGTTCCCGCATCGGTCACCCCGCTGGTCCAGGCGACCCCGCCGTTCCAAGTGGTGGCACTGTCTTTGATCATGTAGTCGATTGTCTTGGCTGAGCCGGTAGTGTTGGTGACCTGCAATTCCCAGCCACCAGTCACTACGGCGCCGCCGAGGCGATAGAACTGAATGTCGAACCGTGCCGTCCCGCGATCAGACGTATCACCGCCCCGAAGAGCGTAGTGGCCATCTTCAAATTCGATGTAGTCGGCTGGATCAATGATCGTGTTGACCGGGGCGAAGGTCGGCGAACCCACTCGGCGAATGCCAAAGGTGCAATCCTCGTCGTCGCCCTGCCAGAGAACAGAGATGGTGATCGAAGTCGCCCCTACGTCGGGAAGATCGAACGACTGGATTGTCTGACCGAAGGCAGCCACCGAACCACGGGCGTGACGACCCGAAGAAGCCAAGTTGCCATTGGGCGTAACCTGCAAGCTGCTGTTCGACAGCATTTCCTCGGCAATAAACTCTTCGATGAAGCTACTGCCATCAAGGAATGACTGGGTCCAGCCGCCAAACTCCCACAGGAAAACATTGGCACCATTTTCCTTGGCCCATAGGACTTGGTCCAACTGGTTCGCCTCATCGCTGCCATTGAATTCAATGTAGAGAAGCTCAGCGTCGGGAGCGACGCCGACATGCTTGCGGTTGTAGCCACGGTCCTGCCCCAGCAGGATGCTGCTCACACTGGTACCGTGCCCGTTGAGGTCAGCCGGGGTGTTGATCAGGTTGCTGCCACGAACGTATTCGCTGCCATCTCGGCGCAAGACAGCTTTGATCTTGCTCTGGCCCAATGCGACCAGCTTCTCACCCAGATCCAGTTTCCGGTTCTTGTTTGCATCTACGGCATAGAAGAGCAGCTCGCCATAGGTAGGTGATGATTCGGTGAATCCGGCTGTCGAACCCGTATCGCGGGCGTTGTTGCCATTGGCGTCGTTGTACAGCCAGTCGATGTCTGCATTGTACAGCCCGTCCATGATGTAGACTTCGTGAACAGCCAGTCGTTCGTTGGGGTCGGCTGAACCGTTCTTGTTCAAATCGACGTAATCGGTTCCACTCAGAAACAAACCGTTCCCATCGGTGTCGATCCAATCGTAGTAGATGAACTCGGTGGCTTTGAAGAAATCCGGATGGGTCACATCAATGGTGCCGCCGACTTCAAAGTCGGCAATCACGACGCCCTCACCTTGGTTGCCCCAGAGATCCGTGCCCACTGGGGTCATGTGACGCAGGTCAGCCTGAATCTCAGGGATGGAACGATCCAGTGTAGGCACCATGTGCGCGGGCATGCCCGCCTCGATGCGGTGAACGGCTTGATCGTCGTCGAGCAGCTCCAAGCCACTATCAGAAACCCATGCAGCATAGAAAGTGCCGTATTGCGACACCTTCCCACCCGGACGGCGCATGAACCGCACGCCGGCATCCTCGTAATCAGCCAGCTGCAGCTGGGTCAACTCTTGATCAAACCGGATGATGACGTTGAACTCGTCGCGTTGCTGACGCGTGCGGGTTCTGCCACTTTGCTTGTCCTTGCACACGCCAAACCGACAGGCATCGCGCTGCATTCTGATCTGCCCATCGACCTTGCGAAGTTTTCGGGCAGGCTGAGCGTTGACTGAGGTCGTGAGCGGCAACACGAGCAGTGAGGCTAAGACGACCAATTTCGTCCATCGATCCGACGCACGCGCGGGAGAGATGCCGCGTGTAGTGGGTTCTTCGCAATGATGCCGTGGGGCAAGAAACATAGCCAGTTCCTCTCAAGAAAATGGGGGATTGATATTTAGTTTTGCACCCAGGGGCATCTAACCCGCCAGCGGGATGCATGAGGGATATTGGCAAGTCCAGGCGGAGACCTTTCACGGTTGGGAATAAAGTAGATGTTCCATGCTTGTACAGACGGGGGGGCAATTCGAGCTGCCTGAAGCCGCGACTAAAAATGCAAAAAAGCGTCCATTGGGGCCGTTCAGGGGGGATTTTTGTTTTTGCTGAAAGATCGGGAGGCCCGTGGACCAATGTCCCTCATCGGTCGCGGAGGAATGGCCTTGGGTCGACCGCCTGAACGAAACGAAAATCAAACTTTTTTTGAGGAGAACCCCCAATGAAGATTCACGTTAACACCCCCACGAATGGACCAGTCGCCGAGATCACCAACGCACGCTTCATCCGCCCTCGAATGATTGGCAGTCGCCTGATGGTGGCTACCCTGGCTATGTTGGGCATGGCCGCTTCTGCCTACGCCCAGCCCGCAATTTTTGTCACCTATGTCGATGCGGAAGGCGACACCATCTCGGTGTTTGATGGTGACACCGTCGAGCTGGAAGACACTTTCGTCGGTGAGGAGATCAACTTCTCTTGGACTGTCACCAGCGTCGGGACCGAGGCACTAACGGCCGTTCTCTCGACGACCCCAAAGACCAACAACCTACTGATTAAGAACGTGGGCATGACTCAGGTCGCCACTTTCTTTGCCGGCGGCATTAACTACGAGACGACGGCTGCGGGTCTTGCCGAAATCGAATTTACGCTATTCACCAATGATCCCGATCATCCGCAATTCAAGTTCACGATACTGACAGAAGCGTTTGATCCTCCCACTCTGTTCGTGAGCACCCTGGGCGAAGCCATCAATGCCGGTGATGAATTGGACTTGGGCACCTTCGAAGTAGACGAAGCTGTCGCCTTCCTCTTCGAGATCCGTAACCAAGGCGGAGGGGTACTGGAGTTGGATTCGGTGACGGCGACCACGGCTAGCCCCAACGTCGCCGATCTGACCGCGGGCTTTACCGAGATCTTCCCGAACGAGAACGCAGGTGGAGCCAACTGGGATCTGACGGACGCCGGCGAATTTGAAGTCACTGTAAGAATCCTGAGCAATGACCCGAACACGCCGCTATTCAGCTTCTCCCTCAAGGGTGTAGTAGAAGCAGAGGAAGTGCAGATCGTTGACTGCGACTCCAACGGGCTTGATGACGGTCAGGAAATCCAAGACGACCCAACCAAGGACTGCGACGAGAGCGGCATTCTCGACTACTGCGAAGCTGACATCGACCAGGATGGCTACATCGACGCCTGTGACAACTGCCCCGAGGAGTACAACCCCGAACAGTCCGATGCGGACCTCGACGGTTACGGCGATGCCTGCGACCAGGAAGAAGAAATCGTGTGCACCGACGACTACGAGCCGGTTTGCGGCAAGGATGGTCAGACCTACAGCAACGGCTGTCACGCCTCAGCGGCAGGTATGGAAGTTGACTACGAGGGCGAGTGCATGCCCCTCGAAGAGATCGACACCAACGGCCAAGACGTCGATACCAATGGTCAGGAAATAGACACGAACGGCCAAGTGGAACCAGACGAGCAGGATCTGCCCACCAATGGCGTGCAAGAAGAAGAGGAAGACGGCGAGCAGAAAGAGAATGAGCAGGAACAGGGACAGGATGAGCAAGGCCAGGAACTGCAAGATGACGTTGAAGACGGCCAGCAGCAGGGTGGCGGTGCCCGCGGAGCGATGTGCGGTGCCGGCGGTGCGGGAATGCTCCCGATCCTGATGCTCGGCATGTGCTGTGCTAAGGCTGGCCTCTCTCGCAGCCGACGCACCTGCGTGGTGACTCGCTAACCCTTACTCATTCAGACAAGAACCGACGACCGGGGGGTCGCCGGGGCCGCACGGAGGTCGTCCGAAGGGACGGCCTCCGTCGCTTTATGCGCCAGGCCCCCGATCCACGCGGCTGGATTCCTGCTATGATTCATGGCCCAAATGTAATCACCAAGACCCCAAGGAGATCCTCGATGATCCGTCGCACCCTAAGTGTTGCCGTGATTCTTGTCTGTCTTAGTCCGTTCATTGCCATCGCCCAAAACGAAACGCACCCGTTCTCCGTCCACGACATGCTAGCCATGGACCGCATCGGCGATCCGCAGGTCTCACCAGACAATGCCCGGGTGGTCTTCGTGAGACGCAAGACCGATCTGGAAGCAAACCGAGGCCGCACCGATCTGTGGCTGGTGAACCTCGACGGTCAGGGCATGCGAAGACTCACCTCGCACGAAGCTGGGGACTGGAACCCTCGCTGGTCTCCCGATGGCAAGACGATCTGGTTTCTCTCGACCCGCTCAGGATCATCGCAAGTCTGGCGAATTCCCGCCGACGGTGGTGAGGCTGAGCAGTTTACCGACCTGCCGCTCGACGTCAGCTCGCTGGGCATGTCGCCGACAGGCGGGCACATTGCTATCTCGATGGATGTCTATCCCGACCTGAAGTCACCCAAAGAAACCAAGGCCCGTCTCGACGAAATCGAATCAAGCAAGAAGACTGGCCTAGTTTACGACGGCCTCATCATTCGCCATTGGGATACTTGGAAAGACGGACGCCGCTCGCACTTGTTCGTCATGTCCGCGATGGGACGAGCACACGGCTTGCATTCTTCGCAATCAGAAAGGCAGGGCCAAGCTGGGATCGAAGCCTCGCGCGAATCAGCCAAGGCCACTCTCGTCGATCTCATGCAGGGGATGGACGCCGACTGCCCGACCAAGCCATTCGGCGGCACCGAGGACTACACCTTCTCCCCGGCCGGCAATTCGATTGTTTTTTCCGCCCGCAACGTCGGCAGAGAGGAAGCTTGGTCGACTGATTTCGATCTCTACGCCGTGCCAATCAGTGGATCAGAGAAACCAAGTTGCTTGACCGAAGAAAACCAGGCATGGGATGCCTCGCCGGTGTTTTCGCCGGATGGTCAATGGCTAGCATACCTCGCCATGGAGAGACCGCGGTACGAGGCGGATCGATTCCGAATCATTCTGCGATCTATGTCCAGTCAAGCAGCCTCGGGCCAAGAAACGCGCGTCTTGACCCAGGATTGGGATCGCTCGGTGCGTTCATTTGTGTGGGCTGGAGATGGAAAGACCATCCTAGCCACCGCCTCAAACCTCGGCAACGCTTCTCTCTTCGCCATTGATGTCGCCACCGGTAAGGCGAAGACGTTAGTCAAGGATGGATCGGTTGGCGGATTGGCTTCTGCCGGTGACCGCATCGTGTACGGCCTCGACAACCTGAAGTCGCCGGTCGAGCTTCATTGGGCCAGCCTCGATGGCAACGACTCCGGAGTCATCACCAACATCAACGCCGACAAAGTCCGCGCTGCCCGGATGGGTGAGTACGAGCAGTTCACCTTCAGTGGCTGGAATGACGAGGAGGTTTACGCGTACATCCTCAAGCCAATCGACTTCGACTCGAGCAAGAAGTACCCGGTCGCCTTTCTCATCCACGGCGGCCCGCAGGGCTCGTTCGGCAATCACTTCCATTACCGTTGGAATCCTCAGGCATACGCCGGGGCGGGTTTTGGCGTAGTCATGGTGGACTTCCACGGATCGACCGGCTATGGGCAAGCGTTCTGTGATTCGATTCGGGGCGACTGGGGTGGTAAGCCGCTCGTCGATCTTCAAAAGGGATTGGCTGCTGCACTTGAGAAGTACCACTGGCTGGATGGCGAGCGGGTTGGTGCCCTCGGCGCGTCCTTCGGCGGCTACATGATCAACTGGATCTCCGGCAATTGGCCTGACCGCTTCCGCTGCCTGATCAACCACGACGGGAACCTCGACGAGCGGATGGCCTACTTCGACACCGAAGAACTGTGGTTCCCCGAGTGGGACCACCAAGGCACGCCTTGGGACAACCCGGAACACTACGAGAAACACAACCCAATCAACTATGTAAAGAACTGGAAGACGCCGATGCTGGTCATACACGGGGCCCTCGACTACCGCGTGGTCGATACCCAAGGCCTCTCCACCTTCACCGCCCTGCAGCGAAGAGGCATCCCCAGCAAGCTGCTCTACTTCCCCGATGAAAACCACTGGGTCCAGAAACCAGCCAACAGCATCCAGTGGCACGAGACAGTTATCGCTTGGCTCGATCAATGGACCAAGAAATAGCGACACGCCGGGCGAGATGTGGCCAATCGGCGGCGGTTGGAGATTTTGATGCCAGACAATCCTCCCGAACTGCACTCTGAGAGTTCGAAGCGCCCAAGTTCATTCGTCTGGCGGGCATCTTGGGAACATCGCAAGCGTTTGTTGCGTGTCGAAGTCTGGGTGCTTGTCGTCTGCAGCTACGTCCTGCTCATCTTCGCCTATGCTTGGCCTGCTGACTTTCGAAATACCGCAACGGCGCACGTGGCAGCAGCTTGGTCGGCTGCGATTCTCCGCACGTTCATGTTTCACGGCGGCATCCTCCTCGCTGTTGTTGGGGCCGTCGTTGCGTTTGCCCGAAGTTGGCGACTGCTTGCGGCCATCACGCCTCTACTGCTTGTCACCTTGGTGCCGTCGGTACTCTCCTATTGGCCGTGGAAGGGAGGGGATGTACAGGGCGAAACATTGACGGTGATGAGCGTCAACCTGCTGATGGTAAATCACAACACAGCCCCGATCATCCAAGAAATCAAAGCCGCCCGCCCGGACATCCTGCTTCTCCAGGAATACACCAAGCACTGGCATGAGGCGTTGCAGTTGGAAATCGGAGCCGACTTCCCGCACGTCAGCTATGTCACCCGAGAGGATTCGTTCGGCGCAGCCGTTTACTCGCGCCGGCCGTTTGTCGAGCGGCCCAACCGCCATGTTCCCCTCGGAGAGGCAACCGAGCCGCAGATACGGATCACGATTGAATTCAACGGCAGCAAGGTAGCGCTGTATAATGTTCACTTGCTTCCCCCGTGGGGGTTGGCCTACACCATCGAACACCGTTCGCAGTTCGCAGACTTGCTCGACATCTTGGCGGCTGATCCACTGCCGGTGATTGTAGGCGGAGACTTCAACTTCACCGAGAACAGCGCCAACGCAGCTGCGCTGAGCAAGGTGGGACTTGCAGATGCACATTCGGTAGGCGGTTGGGGTCGGGGAACAACTTGGCCAGTCAGCTCGTTCTTCCGCTGGATTCCGAGCATTCGACTGGATCACATATACCTGGGGAACGGCCTAACCTGCGCCGAGTGCCGTACGGGCACCGGCACAGGTTCGGATCACCGACCGGTCGTCGCCAAGATCGGATTCAGCCGATCAACTGACTAATGGGAGACGCGGATAATGCTTGTAGCTTCATCGTCGCGGTCCTATCTTCTGGCTATTCTACGGAACGCACGTTCTCTTGCCCCTCGACGTATCATTGCCGCCCTGACGGCTGGTTTTCAAATGCTGGGGGCCATGCTGCTCGGCTTGACGAGCCTGATCCAATCCGGTTGCGGTCCTGGCCGAGTTGTCGAGCCCGGATCCTTCGCCTTGGCGCATGATTCGATTCGTTGGATTTATCGGAGCGGCTGGCAGTACGTCTATTTTGACCCGAAATACCATCCAAGGCCGCCCACTCCCTTCAGCAATGCAATCGGCGACGTTGAATTCCAAGATGACAGGATTGTTGCCTACGAACATGGCAGAGGCGATTTCGGTTCCGGGCTTTACTACCCAGTTATGACCCTGGATCTCGAAACTGGCTCGATCATATCAACTGCCTACGCCAAGTCTTATGCGAGAATTCCACCCATCAACTTGCAACGAACGACACCGGGAGAGATTACCCAAATCACGGATGGCTGTTTCCTCAGATGGACCAACGATAGCCCGCTGAAGGTTGAAATTTGTGCGGACGACGCATGTCTTGATAGCGTCGCTATCGTTGAGCTTAAGACAGCCGTGGGCTACGTTGGCGGGCACCTCTTCTCGCCGGAGCAGAACTGCCTTCTTGTAGTAGCCTACGAAGGCAAGCCGTTGAGTCTTGGAGATGCAACGCACTACTTGGTATGCATCGATTTGACGCGTGTGCCGCTCGATGGAATCGAGCCCCGTGTCGATGAGTCGATTCGCTGAATCAGGGCAGTGCCGGGATCGGTTGTCAGCTCCCGCCCTCTGCTGCCCTCGAAGGTGGTGCACCCGCTGCTCAATTGCGTTGTTGCACTCGGGGTATCACCGGCAGCGTCAATTCTTGACCATTCGGTAGCACGATGGCTTTGATCCAATTGGGGTCAGGTCGTCCAGGAACTTCCGCCGAGCGGGAAATGATCTTCCGTTTGTGCGTGGCAGAATCAGCTTCCGTGCCCAAGAAGTAGTGATGTTCTCGAAGGCGATCATACCACGGCAGCCCCGCGCCGGCATAGCATAAGACCCACAACTCGTAGGTCTTGCCGCTCATAAATGCCCGACGCACTGGATAGACTGTCGCATGCCACCTCGATTGATGCAGATCGAGCCGCCATTCGCCTTCGTAGTGGCTCGGGTGCTTTGTCTCTGGATCGAATAGATAATAAATGCTGACGTCAGGTTCGAGAATCTCGTAAAGTTTCTTGGCGGCACCCTCTCTTCCAGACCACCCCGCAAGATGTGCATACATTGATTCCGCCATCGTCTCCGCACTTCTCCTTAGAAGTGGCGGCGGCGTTCGCCGGTTCGGGAACATCATCGCACAGCCATGGTTGGGGCCAAGCACCAGCGCAACCAGCGAGACGGTTTTCAGGAGTTTGCATATCATGGCTTCAACACTTCCTCAATCTAACGGCGTGCTGCATTCAGGACATCTTGGCTCCGCTTGGCCCATAAAGCCATACGCCTGAGTCTTCTTCGTGAACGGCGACGGGCAAGATCTCACGCTTGCGGGGTCATCGCCTCGACTCTATATTCTGACCCGTGTCCGACCACGCCCGTTTTGTTGCTCCTGCTCGTATCATTGCCGCCCTGACTGCCGTTTCTCGGGTGTTGGGGTTGGTTCGGGAGGCGGCTTATAGTTACTTCTTCGGGATCGATCCGATCTTCAGCTCGTTTCGGGTCGCCTTCATGGTTCCCAACTTGGCCCGGCGGCTCTTCGGTGAAGGGGCGATGGCCTCGGCCTTTGTGCCTGTGTTCACTGAAGTGCTCGAACGAGATGGTCGCGAGCGGGCACGAGAGTTGGCCGGGTCTGCGTTTACGCTGCTTGGGGCTATCCTGCTGGGCTTGATGCTGCTGATTCAGATCGGCGTCGGCACAGCCTATCTTGTCGAAGCTTCCCCCACGCTCAGCCTGACCCTGATCATGATGCCCTACATGGTGCTGATCTGTCTGGCAGGATTTGCCGGGGGGATGCTAAACGCGCTGGGCCGCTTCACTGTACCTGCGGCTGCCCCGACCCTGCTCAACGTCGCGCTCATCGCCACATTGGGCGTTGGCGGATTTGCCCTCAAGCTAGATACGACCTCGCTGATCTTCATCGTGGCTGTGGCGGTTGTTGTGGCAGGAGTCGCCCAGTTTGGATCTCAGGTTCTAGAGATGAAGCGGGCAGCGTGCATGCCCAAGTTGAACCTGCGGTGGCGCGATCCGGATTTGAAACGGATCTTGCTACTGCTACTGCCGATGGTGATAGGCCTGTCAGCCATGCAGTTAAACGTGCTGGCCGACAACCTCATCGCCCTATTCTTCACCCCTGAGCGCCGAGGACCAGCCATTTTGGGTTACGCCCACATGATATATCACCTCCCGCAGGGCGTCTTTGGTATCGCCCTTGCGACGGCGATCTTTCCGATGTTGTCCGCCAAGGCTGCCCAACGCGACAACGCCGGATTGGCCCGCGCCTTTGAGAGTGGGCTGCGGGTCAGCCTGTTCATCGCCCTGCCCGCATCGCTGGGTTTGATCCTCTTGGCTACGCCGATTGTTCAGGTGTTGTATGAGCGGGGAAAATTCCTGTCCGAGGACAGCGTGCTCGTATCCCGGACCTTGATTTGCTACTGCCTAGGCCTGTGGGCATTTTCCATTCAGCCGATCCTGGCTCGGGCATTCTACGCCCTGCAAGATGCCAAGACTCCCGTTCGGATAGGCATCACCTGCGTTTGTCTGAACTTGTTGCTCAGCATTGGCTTGGTGTTCGTGCTCCAAGAGGGAGGCATCGCCTTGGCAACAGCCATCGCCTCGATGCTGCAGGTGGTCTGGCTCACAGCTGCGGTTCGCAAGAGACTGCCGGAGCTGGAATTGGGAACGGTCGCCCGATCCGCGGGGAAGACGGCCTTGGCGGTCGCAGCGATGTCTGGTTTCCTGTTTTGGATCAGCCGAGGGAGCCTAGTTGATGCAGTTGGCCCTGGCTCGATGCTGCTCGTGGCTGTGCCTGGCGGCGTAGTAGTATTTGCCGTGGTATCCGTGGTTCTGGGATGCCGTGAGCTGAAGGAACTGTTCACCCGCTGATTCCATCTGGCTGCGAAACGATTGATCACACAAGGCCAAAGGCGGTATACTGCGCGGCGTTCGAACCTGCCTCTACCGGGTGGGTCAAGCCACCAAACCTGATTCAGGAGATCCAGCCGATGAAACGGTCCTTTGCAATGTTCATTCTGGCAGCGCTGGCACTGGCCACGTCAGCCCCTGCGGTCTTTGCCGACGATCTCACCGATGCAGACGCCATTTTGAAGAAGATGGTCGAAGCCTGCAAGGGCGTACGCTCAGCCAGCTACGACTACGAGGCTGACGGTATTGGCATGGGAAAGCAGTACGTCCCCGCTACCCAGGGGAGCTGTCTGATCGAAGGCTGTCGTTATGGCCTGGCAGAAAAAGCCCACATGGACATCAAATTCAAGATGAACCAATCCGAAGAAACCAGAAGCCTCACTGCCGGCTCGGACGGCGAAGAGTACTATCTGATCGATCATGATGCCAAGACAGCCTACAAAGACATGGACCCTCAACTCTATGGCAAGGCGGCAGGCGCCATTGAATTCGGCATGTTGGTCGATGTGATCAGCCCCGAACCATTCGAGGAGACGCTCAAGGCCCCCGTCCACGAGTTCAAGGGAATCGAAACAGCCGATGGTCAAGATTGTTACGTCATCCGGCTGGCCCACGAAGAAGGCCCTCAGGAATACACCTTGCTGATTTCCAAGAAGGACTTCCTCCCCCGAAAATCGACGGTCATTTTCATGAAGACCGAACAAGGCGTGGGCGGCGCTTTTTGGGCAGTCACAAATCTAAAAATAAACCCAAAAATAAAGCCCGGCACTTTCGCCTTCAAACTGCCGAAGGGATGCACGCTGTCTGACGACTTCGCCCCGTAGGAGGCGACCCACCACGCCAGGGGCCGACAACCACACACCTCATTACCGCCTTTGGGGCCAGGGCGCTGACGATGCCGCCGGAGTTTTTCCGGCGCCGTCCGATTCTGTGTGCTATGATTGAATAGACACCTTGGATCTTTCTTCATGCAGGCGAGCACCCCCGCGTGCTCGGGAGGTGAATCATGGGCGCTCATTCTCTCACCAAGAACGCAGGTCTTGAAAAGCTAGTTCAGAAGCAAATGCGAAATTGGGAGTTGGCCAAATCTCAACGGCCAGAAGCAGTGGTCATCAAACGACCGGCGGTGGAACCTTTCTTGGCTATTTCACGCCCGGTCGGGGCGTTGAGCGAAAACGAGACCGGCTTGGTGGCCGCTTTGGGCGAAGAGCTCGGTTGGCCGGTGTTCGACAAGCAAATCCTCCAGGCGATGGCCGAGAATGACTCCGTCCGAGAACAACTTTACAAGTCGATGGATGAACGTGACCTAAGTTGGTTTGAGGAAACGCTCCGCGGGCTTATGTCCGGTCCAGTGAAGAAAAACGACTATTTTAGCCGCCTCACCGAGACCATCCTAACCACGGCCCGGCAAAGCAAAGCCGTCTTTCTCGGTCGGGCAGCAGACTTGATCTTACCGCAAGGGATCGGGTTCCGCGTGCGGCTAACGTCTTCCAGGAAAAATTGCGCCAAGCGACACGCCGCTGATCAGCAGATCGACATCGCCCAGGCCGTCGAGGAAGTGGAAAGAGTCCAGGCGGAGCGCGACGACTTTGCCTACCGCTATTTCAATGTCCCAAAAGACGATCAAACAAGGTACGACTTGGTCGTCAACGTGGACCGCTTCTTGGAGCACGAGGTCCGTAAGGTCATTCTGCTCGGCATGCAACTGCGTGGAATCATCAACTGACCAATCCCTACGCGTGGCTCTAGCGATGTAGTTCCTGTTGAGCCGGTCGGCGCATCCGACCTTCGGAGTCTTGGGTAATGCGACTGCGGCAGGCCACTGGCCAGCACTGCCAGGGTGGCCAGCCAAGCCGTAAGATTGCGCCGCCCTATTCCTTCCAGGGGCGAGAACTCATTCCCTCACCATTTGGCACCATACCTTTGCGCGCATTGACTTACCTTCGGGGTCCAGCTAATTAGACCGATTGCAGCAGTTCGGGGCATGTACTGATTGTCATGGAGGGATGGAACAATGCGGCGCAGCGATGAATCGCATTCATGGGCAGGGCTTCGGCGTCTCTTAGCCGATGGTGGGGCAAGCCATACTGACCTTGCCCAATTTGACGTGGTTGTCTCGCGGCGGTGGTTCCTGGGCCTGGCTGGGCGGGGCAGCGCCTTGCTCGCCCTATCTGGTTTTGGCGCCGGGACCGGTGCGCTGCTCGATGGCTTGTTTGGCCGCGGATTGATTCCGGTCGCTTGGGCCCAAGAAGACCAGCAAACGACGGTAATTCCCGGCAAGCCGGACATGACGGTTCATATCCCGCGGCCGGTCTGCGGCGAGTTTGCCCCCCATCTGTTGAGCCACGATGTGACGCCCACAGCCAGGCATTTCGTCCGCAACAACGGCATAGTGCCAGAACGTGCCACCAACCGTGACCCGCTAGGCTGGAAGCTGACCATCGACGGTCATGTGCATCGACCGCTTGAATTGTCCTTGGATGAGTTGAAGCAGATGCCGTCCGTGAGCCTGCCCTTGATGATTGAATGCGGCGGCAACGGACGGGCGCTGTTCGATCCGCCTGTACGGGGGAATCCCTGGGGCCGTGGCGCGATAGGCTGTAGCCAATGGACCGGCGTACGCTTACGCGACGTGCTCGAACGAGCAGGCCTCAAGAGCGAGGCCAAGTACACCGCTCATTACGGCGAAGATGCACCGATTGGACTAGCCAAGCCGTTCTCGCGGGGCATCCCGCTAGACAAGGCTATGGAGGAGCACACTCTGGTCGCCTATGGCATGAACGGGGAGGATCTGACCACGATGAACGGGTACCCAGTTCGCCTGGTAGTGCCGGGCTGGGTGGGGAGTTGCTCACAGAAGTGGTTGACCCGCATTTGGATCCGCGACCGCGAGCACGATTCACAAAAAATGACCGGCTACTCCTACCGCGTGCCCAAAGATCCGGTGGCCCCTGGCACAAGGCCTGACAAGTCGGCCATGATGATCGCCAAGTCCTGGCCTATCAAGTCGATGATCACCCGACCCGCCGCCAACACGGACCTCCCGCTCGGCAAAGAGCTTGAAGTCGCGGGCCATGCCTGGGTGGGCGAGGGAAAGGTTACCAAGGTACTTATCTCCGCGGATTACGGCGTCCACTGGCAAGAGGCCACCCTAACCGCACCGCCCAACAAGTACGCCTGGAACAGATTTGAAGCCAAGCTAACCTTCCCCGGAACGGGCTACTTTGAAATCTGGGCCAGGGCCTTTGACGGAGCGGGCAATGCCCAGCCCTTCCGCCAACCCTGGAATCCCAAGGGATATCTGGGCAACGTAATCCACAGGGTGCCAATCCAAGTCACTGCCTAGGGATGAGGCCGCCCTCAAGAGTATCAAAGCGAACCCGACATCATGAAGCAACCATCAACACAGCCTTTTCTTGCGATGCTTACAACCCTAATCATGTGCATGGGCTGTCCACCCTCGGGTCAGCCCGCACCGATCAAGATGGAGAAGCTGCAGCCCGATACTGCCGCGACAACAATGCAGTATCCTTCCACTATGCCTGCCCGTGATCCGAATCAGCCGTTGACAACCGAGGAACTCTACACCGCCTATTGCGGAGCATGCCACAGCCTGCAGCTCGTGGAGTCTCAACGTCTGGACCGCTCCAACTGGGAATGGGTGATGAGCGACATGATCGACGAATACGGCGGAAGCTGGATCACCGAAGAAGAGGAACGCGTTCTGGTCGACTATCTCGTTGAGCACTTCGGGCCTGCTTAGCATCGAATCAACTCGTTGCCTCCGCAGCAAACGCACTTTGTTTCACGAACGACTTCGGGGTATTGTTAGCCGATGCTAGAGCAAAACAACATTCAGGCTAAGATCGAACCAATCAAGAGCCTGTCCTTCGATTGTTACGGCACGCTGATCGATTGGGAGTCGGGCATCCGAGGTGCTTTTGAACAACTCACCGGCGATGGGGCGCTGGCCATTGATCGGCGGGCTTTCTTCGACACCTACCTGGCTGCAGAAGCCGGGGCAGAGGCCGGCGACTACATGTCCTACCGGCAAGTACTCTCTTGTGTTCAAGGGGCACTGGCCGATCAGTTGGGCATCTCCTTTGGGCCTGAGCAAGCAGATTTGTTGGCCGATTCGCACGCTGCTTGGAAGCCCTACGCAGATACCAATGCTGCCCTGGTCCGGTTGAAGTCACGCTACAAGCTGATCATCCTCTCCAACGTAGACCGCGATCTATTCCAATCCTCCGCCGACCAACTCAGCGTAGCCTTCGATCAAGTGATTACCGCTGAGGATGTACGATCCTACAAACCGGCTGACCCACACTTCCATCGCTTGCTTGAGAGCGAAGTCATCGACCCAAGCAGGCACATCCACGTCGCCCAAAGCCTGTTTCACGACGGCGTGCCAGCTGCGCGGTTGGGCATCCCCTTCATTTGGATCAACCGCCGAGCCGAAGTCAATGGCACCTGCGCCCAGCCCCTGCTCACCTGCCGAAACTTGGCTGAATTGGCGGATCATCTAAGCACTTAGAAATTCGGGGCCGCTCCCGATTGCCAATTGGGCGCAGGCTCTGCACAATGGCACCTTGATACTCTTAATGACCAGGAGCCTTCGATGATCGCTGACCAGTTGAAGCCCGGCACCCGCATCCGTGTGACCCAGACTATCCGGCGTCGAGACCAAGATTGGCAATCATCGGTCACCGGCGAAGTTCTAACCTGCGAGGAAGAGAAGACCGGCAGTTGGTACGCCCACGCTCCAGGGGGCAAGCTGATGCTCCTTCGGATTCACATTCGCAAAGACGACGGCGAGTTGACCACCGTTTGTCTCGACCAGCGGTCCAGCGTCGAAGTCCTGATGGCGGATGAGAAAGCCTGACATGGCCGGCCAGCTTTCCCGTGCCCTCTTGCTCTCTGCGATCATCGCCACCGTCGGCTGGTGGCTGTTCGCCGACACCTACCGACATCATTTCTCAAGTGCTCCAGCCGACACCAACCTGATCCGGTTTGCCCATTTCGGAACCTTCCAAGACCAACAATGTTGGAAGGAAGTGATCAATGCGTTCGAGCGTGAGCACGCCGACTTGAGAGTCCAGCAAGAATATATCGTCGGCATGTACGGCGCTTACAACACCAAACTAAGGCAACAGGTGGTTTCTGACACCTTGCCCAATGTCTTCTTGATGCAATTGGGTCCGTTCTCAGCCATGGCAACCCGTCTGGCTGACTTGACCGATCTGGTGAACCAGCCCGTTGGAGGCATCGACCCGAGCGAGTTTGCCCCCACTTCGATTGATTGTTTCAAGCACGACGGCAGATTCCGCGGCTTGCCGGTTTCGGGCGGCAACCTGCTGATCTACTGCAACCCGGATTGCTTCGAGCGGGCATCAGCCTTCCTCGGTCGAGAGATTCCATTGCCCAAAGAGTCTTGGACCATGCAGGAATTCCGAAAGATAGCGAGCGACCTGACTTGCGACTTTGACGGTGACGGCGAGCTCGATCAGTTCGGCTTCTGGTTGCCTCGGTTCATCTACTATCTGCCATTCGTCTGGTCCTTCGGGGCTGATCTATTGGATGCCACCCTTGGGCACTGGATGTTCACAGGCCCAGAAGCCGAGCAGGCACTTGCATTCTATCAACAACTCGTCATCGGAGATCGAGTCTGCCCGCAGGGCGATGAAGTTGCCCAGATGTTTCAGGACGTCGGATTCCTAACCGGCACGGCGGCGATGTGCATAAACGGCCCATGGTTTCAACCGTTCTTGGCGAAAACCAAACTCGCGAACCGCTACGTGGTCGCCCCAATCCCACGAGGCCCGGGTGGGCAAGTGACCCGAATCACCTGGGACGGCATCTGCATGGCCAACAACCTAGACGCCCCTGAACGGGCCAACGCCTGGAAGTTCATCCGCTTTGTCTGCTCACAGAAAGGACAGACCATTCTCGCGGCCAACCAGCGAGCTTTGCCGGCCAGAACGTCGGCAGCTGAGTCGTTTGTCCGCGCCGATGGCGGACGGGTAAGCCGGCGATTCGTCGAGGCGCTGGCCTACTCAAGAACACAGCCGATCACACCTCACTTCCGAGCGATGGACCGAGCCGTCAATCGACATCTGAGAGGATTACTTCGCCAGGATGCACCCCTGACGCCCGGTGCATTTGTCGAAGCCATTGCGATGGATCGATCCATCGAGGATCACTTTGTAGTCAATAAGGAACGACATTGAACTTGCACGGCACCAAGTCGAGTAGCTGTACGGGCGGCTTTGGCTTCGCCATTCCCTGGGTGATCGGCTTGGTCTTGCTGACCCTTCTACCGGCGGCTGCATCGATCATCATGGCCTGCTATGAATGGGACGGGTTGTCCTTCTCGTCTGGCGCCAAGTGGGTCGGCCTGACCAACTATTCAATGCTCCTGTTTGATGATCCACAATTCAAAAGAGCGCTGAACAACAGTTTGCTCTATAGCTTGATCGGCACGCCTCTTTCGGTAGGTGCAGCCCTAGGGGCTGCTGTGCTCCTAAGCAAGCCGGTCCGTGGCATCGGGTTTTTCAGAACGATTTTCTACTTGCCCCATGTCCTGGGCGGCGTAGCCACAGTGATGATTTGGAGCTGGCTGCTCAATCCTCGGTTCGGACCGATTAATGAAGGCTTGCGGATGATCTATCAACTCATTGACCCGCTGGCTCGTCTGTGGCAAGAGAGCGGCACAACCAAATGGCCTAGGCCGGGCTGGTTGTACTCCCCCGAATGGTGCAAGCCAGCCTTGATCTTGATGCAAATATGGAGTTTGGGCGGAGCGATGCTGATCTTCCTAGCCGCTCTCCAACACGTCCCCAAGAACCTGGGCGAAGCGGCTTGCCTCGACGGAGCCAACCGCTGGCGCCAATTCTGGCACGTAACTTGGCCCGTATTGACTCCAGCAATCCTCTTCAATGTAGTGACAGGTCTTGTCGCTTCCATGCAATCGTTCAACCAAGCCTATCTGCTTTACAACCGATCGCAGGATGACGGTTTGTTGTTCTATGTGCTCTATCTCTACCGCTGCGCATTCGAGCCGCCCTACCGTGTCGGTTACGCATCGGCGATGGCCTGGATCTTTTTTGGCATCGTCTTTGGCCTCATCTTGCTGGCGGTGCGTTCTGCACGCGGATGGGTGTACTACGAGGGGCAACCATGAGCATGCGGGCCGGGCGAATGGTTCGTTATGCACTGCTCATCGCGATCGGCGGGGTGGTCATGCTCCCGTTGGCATGGGCGGTGCTAGCCTCACTCAAACCACTGGCCGAGGTCTATCGCCTTCCACCGATTTGGTGGGTCGATTCGCCAGCATGGTCCAACTATGTGGCTGCGTTGAATGTTCTTCCACTGTTGCGATTCCTGTGGAACAGTTCAGTCATCTCGCTCACCTCGGTAGCTGGGGCGGTGTTGACCTCATCGATGGCGGGCTATGCCTTTGCCCGGCTTGATTGGCCCGGCAAACGAATTTGGTTTGTCCTGCTCCTCGCTTCGTTGGTTGTTCCTTCGCAAGTGCTCTTGATGCCCCGGTTCTTCATCTATGAGTGGTTGGGTTGGGTGGGCAGCTACAAACCATTGATCGTTCCCGCTTGGTTGGGGGGCGGTGCCTTCAATGTTCTGCTGTTCCGTCAGTTCTTCATGACCATTCCTCGGGAGATGCAAGAAGCAGCCACTGTGGACGGGGCGACCGGTTGGCAAACCTATTGGCAGATCATGCTTCCTGCAGCCAAGCCCGCGGTGCTGGCAGTGGTTTTGATGAGTCTCATCATCCACTGGCAGGAGTTCATGACCCCGCTGATCTACCTCTCTGATTTCCAAACCTACCCAGTCGCCCTGGGCCTGCGCATGTACCAATCCATGGCTGGCACCTGGGGGAACTTGTTGATGGCAGCGTCATTGGTTGCCCTTGTCCCGGTCGTCGCAGTGGTCATCGTTCTGCAACGATACATCGGCGCAGCTGGGCGGTTCAATGCGGCAAACAAAGCGTGATCAATCATTCGTCCACGATGCTCAGTCTCGTGCTGCTGCTGTTCGATCGCACAAAGGGGCTGTACATCGCCTTGGCCGTGGCGGGCAGAGCGTGGAAGAGGCCTGGGGTTTGGCAGCGGAGTTTGTAGGTCACCTGATGCGTGCCCTGCGGAAGGTAGGTAGCGAACAAGGCTGTCTTCTGGTTGCGCAATTCGATGTTTACACAAGGGCCTGTGCCTGCCTGAAATCCGCTGTGCAGCTCGAAGGGTTCGCAACCGGCTGGTTTGGGATCCTCAAAGATGAGGTATTCGAGGTTGTCAGAAGCGGTGATCTCCAACTGCACTTCGATCAGCTCGCCTGAGACGACAGCTTGGCCCGCTTCAATGGGCAGCCGCTCATATTCGACGACGTCGTAGCTTTCCTCGACATGTTTCTTCAGCCCGGGACGCCATACCGAGCGCGTTCGGGTGACCGTCTCGGGTAGCAGCTTGACATACTTGCGCGTCACCTGCACCTCGTGACTGGCTGGCTCGATGGGATCCTCTCGGGTGTAGTAGTCCAGGTAGACCGCGTAATAGAGATTCCCCGTACCGGTGCGGGTCAGCTTGACTTGATGAGAGCCTGGCTTGAGGTCTTTGGAGCTGACGAATACCTGGGCGTCGAAGGTCAGCGCGTTCTCGGGTGTGATGGCGAACGTCCGGGCAGGGTGATCATCAACGGTCAATTCGACCGTCATGCTTGCATCCAGCTCGCCCGAGGCTACCAAGTAGTCCGCCAGGGCATAAGCAGCCATGGCTGTATCCTTAGTGCTAAACCAGCGAGCGCCGCGTCGATTGCGCACCAGCCACTTGACCGCTTGGCCGACGTAGGGATGGTCGGGCTTTACCTTGACCAACGCCCGCAAGACCATGGACGTCGCTTCCAGGCCGTTGTTGTACCAGTATCGGTAGCCACGAGATTGGCCCCACGATGCGGTGTTCAGGGTATCGTCGATCTTGACAGTATTGTCCAAGTTCTCGACCAGGATCTCGACGCGGTCGTGCTGGCCAAGCCGGTATAGGCTGATCAACAGCATCGCCCTGGCGTAGTCGGTCAATTCGTCGCGGGCTTCGAAGATGCGGTCTACAACCTGGCGAACGGCTGGCTCGTTCAAAGATTGAGGAGCATGCATGGATAAAGCGAACAGCATCCAGGTGCGTACGTTGTCATCGTCAGCTGCAAAGGCATAGCGGGCAGCCGACTCGGCGGAAACGATTCGCTTCTTAAGAAACGACACCCCTCGGCTCAGCATCGCATGATCGAATTTGACTTTTGATGCCGCCGCTTCTGCGAGTCCGTAAACCACATAGGCGGTCATGTAGGGATTGGAATTTCCCCCGGCCCACCATCCCCAGCCGCCATCGGGTCGCTGCAGTTCCGCCAACCGTTCCAATCCTTTGCGAATGATGTCTTCCATGACCGCGTCGTTGAACACCGGATTGTTCCGGAACCGGGCTGGAAGCCTGGCTGGGGGGCGTCCTCCTTGAACATCGATCTTCTTTCGAATCTCGTCGAGGTTCACGTCCAATTGGTGCAGGGTTCGACGGACCACCACGGCCGGCAAGAATCTGCTCATGGTTTGCTCGGTGCAGCCATAGGGGTACTCGAGCAGGTAGGGCAGAGCATCGATCATCACCGAAGCCATGGACGGCTGGAGCCGGATTTCCATCCGCGGAGATTCGGGTTTGGTTCTTCCGGGGATGACCATAGAGACCGTCGCGGTTTGGTCCTGGTCCAGATCGCGGATCGATCCACTTTGGGCTATGAACCGATCAGCTCCATATGGGATGATGGGCAGTTCGATTTGAATGGCATCGGCGTCGGTATCTGCCGCTACCGTAGCGGTTAGCTTCGTCTGTCCTACCGAGATCGCTCGAGCGGGGAAATCCAAGGCGACTTGTCCACCAGCAGGCACGATCACCTTGGCCTGCCCTGATACGCTATCCGGCACGGCCGATCCGTCGAGCAAAGGCGGACTAACCTCGATCCGGTCGCCGCTGTTGAGTGAGATGAGCATCGTTTTTTGCTGGGGAAGATAGTTGTGGGCGATGACAGTCAGGTAGGCCTGATCTCCCTCGACCAAGAAGCGCGGCGATTCCAAACGGACGATGACGTCTTTCTGACTGATCATGTCAATTTGGGATTGCCCGACACGGGTGTCGCGATCCACGGCGATGGCATGGACGCGCCAGGTGGTCAGCGTGTCTGGGAGGGTTACATCAACCTGGGCTAGACCATCCTCATCGGTCATTAGGTGCGCGGACCAGAGCACCGTGTCGGGGAAATCTTTGCGGACTTCAGCCGTGGCGAATGGGCTAGCTTCTTGGCCCTGACCCTCCATGCGTACATCTTGGGGAGACCTAGACTTGGCCATGGCTCGCATGGGCGCCGCCTCAGCTTTTCCGCTGAAGCGCGGCGCGCCCCGGGAGTAGTAATCATAGTTCGTGCTGGTCTGCACGAGCGAGGGGCGTTTGTTACCATAGAAGAATTTCTCAATCTGGGCGCGCAATTCGCGCTGCACATAGTAGATGCTGCTGTCTACCATCATCAACGCCACCTCTGCCGGTGCAGGCTGATCGGTTGAGTCGGTGGTGGCTACCTTCAGTGCAAGCTGCTGTCGTGGATGGAAGGATTCAGCATCAGTAGTAACAGCGACGTTGAGGAAGCGATCCCTCGGTGGCACCACGATGGGTATCGAATCCTGGAACACCATTTCGTCGCGAAGCAATGTCGCCGTCAAGTTGAAATTGGGAACAAGCTTGGTGGTAATGGGCCATTCCACGAGTGTGGTGCCGCCCGGGATATGGACGATCCGATGGTCGTACAGGTCATCCGCCTCAGCCGTGAGCAGCACGTAAGCATCCTCATGACGTGTGTTGACCAGAATGTTGGCTGTCTCCCCGACTGCATAGGACGGTTTGTCGGGAACGATTTCGAGATCGTGATAGGCATAATGTCCAAATCGTCCACCGCGCTTGGCGATCCAGAGATCGGTGCTGCCGCTGACATCGAACCCATCCGCCCTGTTGCTGGTGACCACAACACGGAACGGGCCTTCCTCGTCGGCAACCCACTTAAGATGGCCAATGCCATCCTCCCCGATGATGATCGGTACCTCCGCTACGTTGTCGCCCAGCCGGTACGACGCGGTGAAATGCCTGTCTTGCTCGGCGTCGTATTCGTCACTGACGCTGCGGAATAGGCGGTATACCTTGCAAGTGCCGCGAAGCGCGATCGGGTCATCATTGGGGCCTTTGGCTTCTACCTCGATTCGGATGGTGTCGCCAGGCTGATAGACGTTCCGCTGCGGGCGCACATAGATGTAGAACGGTTTGTGGGTGACCTTGACTTGGCCTTGACCGGTGATAACGCGGCGCGAGGAATCGGTCACCTCAGCCTCAATGTCATAGCGGAGGTCAGCCTCGGGTGTTTCGTCGAAGGCCGCTGTCTCAATGCTGATGGTCGCGACGCCGTCTTGGCTGGTCTTGGATTCAAAGGTCCCCACCAAATCACGCCGCGGATAAGACCACCGCCCGCCAGGCCAGAGGAAGCAGCGCCGCATGAAGGGCTTCATGTCGTCGAAGTACCAAGGCCAAGGACTCGGATAGCTGAATGAGGGGCGGTAACGACTTCGATAGACCGTGCATCGCACAGATGCCCCCACCACAGGCTCGCCAAAATAGTACTTGGCGTTGACTTTGATTTTGACGACATCCCCAATCCGACAGTCGGGTTGATCGGTCGTGATGGCGACTTTGTATTCAGGTTTCTTGTATTCCTCGACTCGAAAAGAAGCACCCGCGCCCGCCTCGATCGGGCGGCCATTGATCGCCAATTGGATGTGGTACATGCCCAAGCCAGCGCCTTCAGGCAGGCGGATGTCGCCTGAGATGCTGCCCTGATCGTTGGTGATCATCGGCCGCGCATCGACGACCTCTCCCTTTGCATCGCGAACGGTCACATCGACCGGATGATTCGGAAGCAACTCAAACGCCCCTCGCTGATAGTTGCGCACGATTGCCTTGAAATGGATGAGTTGATCCGGACGGGAGACAGGGCGCTCGGTGAAGCAGTAGGCGCGGAACCCTTGGCCAAGCCCCCACCGGTACCAATAGAAAGCGGAATTGCAGACGGCATAATGGCTTCCTCGACGAATCAAGAGCAAGGTCTGCCCGTTGCTGCTGAGGTTTTCTTCTCCAGTTTTGACCCACCGATAAACGCCGGCATCATCCGTTTTGCCAGCCACATACTCGAATCGATTCTTGGGCAGAATGCGCTGAATCAGCACGTCGGCGTCGGCCATGGGTTTGCCTGAGAGAGCATCGGCTGACATCACCAGCGTCATTTGATTCGCCTGTTTGGCGACGCAGGCCAGGCCTGATACAAGGGCTACGGTGTGGGCGATCGCTTTGCCATCGGCACTCTGGCCAATGACCACATACGCCCCCGCTTCCTTGACGGGCAGGACCGCAGGATCCACCGCGTTTGATCCACTCTGCAGGTAGCGATGTTTGCCTTCATCGGGGACAGCCATGCTCCAGGAAGCAGCTGCAGGGCCATCCGGTATCCACTCGCCAAGTTGATCCAAGCGCTCCACCTTCTTGAGCAGCTTGAAGAGATCGACGGCATAAGCTTTGAACTCGATTCTTGAAACATTGCGGCTGTGGAAGTGGATGACGCCCTTCTCGCCAGGCAAGACCGGGCCCTCAACAGCCAAGCTGAGCGTCGGCGTAGTGATTCTCTTTGCGCTGTCCACAGCCCGTTTGGCCCAGTTGCTGTCGACGTGTTCTTGTGTCAACCGCTGATAGAGCACAACGGCCTTGACGTAGTCGTGCTTCGACGATTCGTAGATTTGCCCCGCCAAGAAGAGGGCTTCGGCTGCCCGCGGCGCATCGGGCCAGCGGTCTGCCAAATCGACAAACAGGTCCAAGGCTTGGCCAATCGAAGCCCCTCTCGGTTCATTGCCACGCCGGTGAATTTGGACAACCTGGAATTGAATCTCCGCCAACAGGTTGCCGCTCGGAGTTAGAGCCGTCGCTCGGCTCAGGCTCTTGAGTGCGAATTGCTCTTGGAGCTTCCGCTGGCCTCTCCAATCAGGCGGAGCGACTACGTCTAACTCGGGCAGCAGTTTCCAACCGCTAAAGCAGTTGAAGGCCCCCGCCTGCTTGATCAGCGCAGTCGCAGCCTCCTCAATCTTCCCGTCCTCGATGTATAGATCAGCGGCGATTCCAAAATGGCGAATGGCTTGATGCCGGTGCGTGTGGTGTTCCAATCCCGCACTTGCCAGCAACTCATGCAAATCTATCCGCCGGCCAAGTTTGTCGTCTCCCTTAAGCAAGGCTTCGAGCTGGGTGATGCCTTCAACCATACGCTTAAGCTTGAGCAGGCACTGGGCTTTGATCAGCTTAGCCTCAACAGCTTCGGCGCCGCCGGGTTGCTCGACCAGGTACCTCTCTGCTAATTGCAACGCTGTCTTGTAGTTGTGGCGATCAAAGGCGGTAGTGATGACCTCGATGGCGGGAGGCTCAGCCTCTTGAGCAGTCAGCAAGACCCCACCGGCTGAGGCGGTCAAAATAGCGACTAACATACGAGTCATCAACGACATGGTAACGGGCCTCCCAGTTGGGTTACGCCTCTTTGGACGCCGCGATTTGGCATCCGGTTCCCTTGCCCAGCCATAGTTTGGTTACCGAGTCGAACAATAGTGTGTTGCCCCGGGCTTCTGCTCGATGCGCAGCCGCTAGTTTAGCACGCTCTCCAGGGGTCTTCGATGCATAAACCGGCTCAATACCCGCTTGATTCCAGGCGAAGAGAGGGGTTGGGCAAACGTGCTGCGGGAGATCTCTTCCCGTTTCAACCAACCTGGAATTAGGTTACAAACCTGTAGCAGAGCGATGATCCAGAACCGTCCCTGGATATGGTACGATGATAGCTTCGGGCGACTATGGCGAAACAGCTGTCGCCCGACGGCGAACTGACGCTCATGCATAGGACAAGGATGAAGAAGAGTTATCATTGCAGAGTGGCGGGGTTGGCATCTGTCCTATGCCTGATGGCCGGGTGCCGGGCACATCCGATAAGCTTGGCCATCACTCTGGCGGGCGACGTGGTTGATCGTGAAGACGTCCAGGCCCGTGAGCCGTTGCTACTTGGCAGGCCGTCCTCCGCTGCCGATGACATGTTCGGAGCACGGCACGACACCCTGTATGATCGTGAGAACGGTGGCAAGTGGCTGGTCTACTGCGAGCCAGGCGAGTCGCTCGCTGAGTCTTTCTATGTTGTCCAGGTGTCGCCCGAAGATGAGATCCTCAATCTCCTCAAAGCCAAACGCAACATCGACGGACTGGAAGATTTGTATAAACTGGATGAGTGGGAACCCCTGATCGTCGGGGCGAATCGAGCTGAGTGTGAATCTGCCATCCAGTTCGGTGAATCGCTTTACCATCTATATAGTGAAGCCACCGGGTACGACACCTATTTTTACGACGCCCGAAACGTGCTACACACGCGTGGGGAACGGTACTGTATCCTATGCTTCGACCCCGATGGCCGGTGCTGGGAAGCACGCCTACTTGGGGTCACCGCCGATTGATGAATGAGAATGTTATTGCACTCTTGCCTGTTGAACGTGGAGTAGAACGGATGATGAGTACCTCTCTTAGATATCGCCACCTCGTATTGATAGCTGGGCTGGCTGCAGGATGTTCTCAGAACAGCCGGGCCGATGACGGTGTTCTCTTCAAGGCCAAGCACCAGCCCGGCGACCGACACTACATCGAGGTGAAGAAGGCAGCCCGCCAGACCGTGGGCGGTGGCGTGCTGGGCCAGGACTTCATGAAGACACGCGTCGATGAAGTTATGGGCGTACTTAGCGAAGTCAAATCGGTGACAGGCGATGGGATTGCCATCGATCTGAACTTCGAGCGTACGGGGCAGCGCATCCAGGTCATGCAGAGCAACTGGAACTACGATTCGGATACCAGTCCAAACACCGAAAGCGTCATCGGCAGACCGATGGGAGCCATGCTCGGCAGGTCGGTTCAGATGATGTTAGACAGCGAAGGCCGCCCGCAATCGCTAACTGGCATGGTAGCCCTCATTGAGGACATGGACTACGCCTCCGCCGGCCATCCTGTCTCGGCTCAGTTCTTTCGTGAATTCAAGAACGTGGTCACCGATGATCTCATGCGTTTCCAATGGGGTGACTTGTCCGCAAATCTCTATCCGAACCGTGCGGTCAAGGTGGGTGATACCTGGACCAGCTCTGCCCAAGCCCCATCGCCCTTTTCGGGTATCGTGGTTCGCAACTATCGGTGCAGCGTGGATAAGATTGCGGAGGTTGAAGGGCGCAAGCTGGTATCGATAAGCTATGAAGCCTCAATCGAGAATGCCCCGGACGGTCGCAGTCTCATAGACAGCAATGGTCAAACCGTCGAGTTCCTTTCTGGAGAATTGACGGGTAAGGCTACCTTCGACGCAGCAAGAGGGTACATCGTCCGCCAGGAAGAACATTCGAAAGAGAGCAGGCTGGTACACATGGGAAAGAAGAGTACCGCTGAACGGAAGAACACCGAGGCTGTGCAAGCTACGATGGTCACGGAACTGGACCTCGAAATTCGCCGGCTGACCGTGGAAGAGCGCAAGAAAGAGAAAGCGGCCCGCTGATCACCAATCCAGCAGATGGGATCAACGCCGCAATCGCAAGACCGGGGTCGAGCACATGATCGTCGTCAACACAGAGGTCATCCCAGGGTATGTCGTGACCGAGACCAAGGGATTGGTACAAGGCAACACCATTCGGGCCAAGCACGTCGGTCGAGACATCGCAGCCGGGTTCAAGAATCTGGTTGGCGGCGAATTGAAGGGCTACACCGAGCTATTAACTGAGGCCCGCCGGCAAGCAGTCGAACGCATGATGTCCCAAGCTCAACAGCTTGGAGCAAACGCCATCGTCAACGTGCGATTCACCACTAGCGCGGTGACGCAAGGCGCAGCCGAGCTATACGCATACGGAACAGCCGTTGTCGCCGAGAAGGGAGCAGCCTGATGTGGCCGATCTGGGTTTCGCTTCTGCCCATGTTGTTGCTGCTGGTGCTCGGCGCTGGAGTTGGCGGGTTCGTGGAGCGCCGGCACTTGGCCGCCCTTGCCCTGCGAGAGAAAAAGTATGCATCCATTACGGTGACCAATCTCAAACGGGTCACCGACTCAGCCTCGGCGCAGCACGCAGCGATGGTAAGCGGTGAAGTCGTGATCGCTAGCGACTATCTCAAGACCCTCCTAGCCAGTCTGCGAAATATCGTCGGCGGCAATGTCAAAGCTTACGAAACGTTAATGCACCGGGCGCGATGGGAGGCGCAGCTGCGCATGCTCGAAGAAGCCCGCAAGATCGGCGCGTCGGAGGTGTGGAATGTCCGCTTCGAAACCTCCAACGTCCGCAGCAGTTCCAAGAACAACAAAGCCATCAGTGTAGAAGTATTCGCGTTCGGAACCGCCGTCATTCGCCAGATCAGCCAACCATGAACGCCAGGAATGATGGGGACTCGGTCTTCGAGGAACCCCACAAGCAAAACAATCAATCCGATCCTGATCCATCCGAAGCCAAAGCAGCCCGATCGCTCCGCAATGAATCGGGGGCACCAAACGATCCCACCGGCGGCGCCGAAAGCGTCTTCGATGAACCCGACATTCTGCCGGGCCGACCCGAGGAGATCATCGAACAGGATTGGACCTGCTCCAACTGCGGCTACAACCTCCGAGGCATGCGCGTTGGCCATCCCTGCGCCGAGTGTGGTCAGGTCGAACTTTACAGACCGCCACCGCCCGATGCCGTGGGGTTCAAAACACAGTTTGAACGGGGTTTGGCCGGCTCGACACCGGCGACTGGGTGGTGGATCGCGGCGGCGGCTGTCGTCATTGGGGGCGTGTTCGCGGTAGCTGGCACGTTGATGAAGTCTGTCCCTCTGGGGCTTTTCACCTGGACGATCCTCTACAGCATCATCGTTGGTCCCGCCATCGAAGAAGCGATGAAGATCGCTACCGCAGCCGTTGTCATCGAGCGACGCCCGTGGCTGTTTCGGCGGGTAGGCCAAATCCAATTGGCTACGCTGGGGGCTGCTGCGCTGTTCGCCGTTATCGAAAACGTGCTCTACCTAAACGTGTTCAGCACCAACCCGTCGACCGGGATCATCGTTTGGCGATGGACCGCCTGCACCACCCTGCACATAGCCTGCACCGCCATAGCGGCGCGAGGGTTGATTGTTGTTTGGCGGCGGACTGCCAATGAATACCGGCAACCTCGATTTACCGACTGCGGACCGGCGCTCACCCAGGCCATCATCCTGCATGGGCTTTACAATGCCGCAGCGAGCAGCATCGAAGGTTTTCTGGGCTAATCCGCCAGCAACAAGACTACACTCAGCCGGCGGTTAGTTCTGGGTGGCGAGCAGCTCACTGACTAGCCTATCGGCGTCATAGACCTCACGAAGCGCCTCGATGATGCCGCGGGCATCAACACTGACAGCCCTGCCCAGCTGCTGCGTAAACTGATAATCCCAGACTAAGCCATGGATATTCCCATCAAAGACGATACCCACAACCTCGCCCTGCCGGTTGAAAGCAGGACTACCTGAATTCCCGCCGATGATGTCGTTTGTCGAGGCAAAATTGAAAGGGACCGACTTATCGATCTTTTCTTCTGCCCTTACCCACCGCTCTGGGAGATTCCACGCTTCAATACTCGCATGGTGTTCTGAAGATTGATACGCCCCGCCCAGGGTGGTCATCGCCGGTATTGAGGTTGAGCCTTCTTCGTAGCTTGCTACCGTTCCGATCGAAAGGCGGAGTGTTCCGGTGGCGTCCGGGTAGACGCCATCTGCCTCTGCCTCAAATGCGATGTTGGCAATCCGAGAATAGGCGTCTTGCAGGCGGGCCTCGAACTTATCCTCATATTGTTTGCGGGCTGCGCGGGCACTCTTGTCCAGCCGGATCACCAGTTTGATCAACGGATCGTTCGCCATCATCAAGCCGGGTCGCCCCTTGCCGATCAGGCTGAGTCGAAACTGGGGATCAGCCAGCTTGGTCCTTGCCATGATTTCCGCCGCCCGGACATCGGGAGCCTTCCCCCCTAGTAGCGCCGCTGCTGTCACCGAGTTGTCGCCCGTTAAAACTCGGGCGAGCGTCAATAGCCCATCTCGAAGACGAACTTGTTCCAATTCCAAGTTCAGCGGAGCCGAGCTGGCAATCTCTCGCGACAGGGAATCCCATTCGCTCTTGCGGTACTCAGGCAGCCTGTCGATGTCGGGCAAAGTGCGCTCAGTTTCCAAGCGGACCAATTTCTTGGTCACGTCGAACAGGTCACCAAAGGGCTGGCGCATCTGCTCCAGCAAATAGTAGGTAAACCAATAGGAAGCTGCATCGCCCAAAACGCCGGCTACATCGCGCCACGGCGCTCCGTAAGTGGATTGGAGATCAGGATTCTTTCGCACGAAGGCCTTCATCCGCTCCTGCGATTCCAGCTTGTCTTCGATGGTTTCAATGTCGTAGAGGCCCGCCAATCGGCCGTCGTACGCTTTTCGACCATTCTGAATCCGCAGCAGAGGCCCACTGCCAACACGTCGTTGTTCGCTACCCCGGGCCATGAACTGCAAGAGAGAGACCTCGCGAAGGTTGTAAGCAGCCAACTTGCACGGAATCTCGATGTCGCGAACGAATCTCAAATGGTCCACCGTCGCCAGGCGTTGTGTGCGGTAAGGATGGCCGGCCATGAGAACCAAGTCGCCTTCACCTGCGCCCTCACTCGACCATCGAAGATAGTGTTCAACTTTCAACGGCTGGTCGTTCTCATAGACGCGGAAAAAACTGACGTCGAGGTTGTATCGCGGATATTCGAAATTGGCATTGTCGCCGCCCAAGAAGGCGATCCCCGCTTCTGGGGCCATGACCAGCCGAACATCATCGTACTGCTTGTACAGGTAGACATAGCGCCGAGCGCCGCCAAAGAGGATCACAGTTTCAGCATGCAGGCCTCGCTCCTCGCCCCACGCGACAGCCAACTCATCCATCCTTTGGGTCCGCGCCCGGCGAGCAGTCTCAGGTGGCATGCCCTCCGAAACTGCCGCATTCGTTTCATCCGTGACATCCCGGATAGCCATCAGCACTTCGGCTTGTAAGTTGGGGCACTTGATCTCCTCGGCTGCTGAAGCTGCCAGGAATCCGTCCTTGATATAATCGTGCTCAGCAGAGCTGACGCTGCGAATCGCTCCCGATCCAACGTGGTGATTGGTCATCACCAATCCCCCGGGAGAGACGAAGGAAGCCGATCCACTACCGGCGAAACGAATGCACGATTTTTGGATATGCTCAATCCAGGCGTCGTCCGGGGTGAACCCATATTGTTCCTGCAAGTAGTGACGGGGCACGCGATCCATGGGCCACATACCTTCGTCGGCACGAGTTGGCGTCACCATCGAGATGGCAAGAAAAGCGAGAAGCAAAAAGTAGACTGTTCCAGAATTGCTCTGCTCATGGTTCTTGATCATCAGATTCGCTCAAATCTTGGGGTTCTTGGTTCAACGGCCGCAGGCAGAGTCAGATGCCAGTCCGAACAAAAGCCATGATAGCGGAATCCACGCGGTGAGGCACGACCCCCGACCGCATTGAGACATCTTGCCGACAGGAAATTGCAGATTCAATCGGGAAACCGAAAATCAAGAATCCGCATCTCGGCTGATCTTCTGCCTTTGAATTCATTGACAATCGGCTCGAACGCAACTTGGCAGCGTCGGTGCTCTTTGAGATCGGGGGCAACATCTGCTTGTCCAAAAGCGATCCCGCGCAGTACGACCCCATCCTGTCTCAGGGAAACCGTCAAATGGTCGCCACTCTTGCCAACACAGCGGGGTTCATCTGCTAGCTCCAGCCAGTCGGTACAGAAGCGTGGCTTGGGATTGTCTTGACCGAAGGGTCCAAGCTGCTCGAGGGCGTAAATGGTGGGCACATCAATTTCGTCGATGCCCACGCGAGCGTCAATACGAAGTTTGGAGCGCATGTCGGCGCCGGTCAGCATCTGATTGGTCTGTTCAATGAACGCGTCGCGAAACGAATCGATCTCGCTCGAGGCAATCTTAAGCCCCGCAGCCATGGCGTGCCCACCGAACGTAATGAGATGATCACTGCACTCGCCCAATGCATCATGCAGTTGGAATTGCGCTATGCTTCGGGCAGAACCTTGCCCGGTCCCGTTGTTAATCGCAATCAAGACGGTTGGCCGACGGTATCGGTCAACGATTCGCGAGGCGACGATGCCGATCACGCCTGGATGCCAGCCCTCAGACGCCAGGACGATGCCTCGCCGGGCGTCACTGGCTAGGTCCGCCTCATCAATCATTTCGCAGGCTTGTTTGACGATCCGACGTTCCTTCGCCTGCCGGGCACGATTGTGATCCTCCAGGTAGAGTGCGATTTCCCGTGCCCGTTCTTCGCCGGCGCGGGTCAGCATTTCCACCGCCAAGCGAGCATGGCCCATCCGCCCTGCGGCATTCAGTCTGGGGGCGAGCCTGAAACCGACTTCGTAGTCTCCGATCCGCCGGCCCGACAGATCGCTTGACGCGATCAACGCCTTGAGCCCCACATCATCGGTATTGCCAAGCCTAGCCAAGCCGTGCCGGGCGATGATTCGGTTCTCGCCGGTCAAGGAGACAACATCAGCGATGGTGCCCAATGCTGCCAACGGCAAGAGATCAAGAAGTAGATCCCGAAACTGCGCAGATACTTTTGGGCACCCTGACATCTCCTGGGCAAACATCCAGGCAAGCTTGAACGCCACTCCCGCCCCGCAGAGATTGGGATTGGGGTATTGTCCACCGACTGAAGGATGAACGATCACCGCCGCTTGGTCGGGTAACTCCTCCTTGGGCGTATGATGATCGGTGATGATCAATTCGATGCCCAGTTCACCGGCAAGCTTGGCGACGTCGATGGCGGTGATGCCGCAGTCGATTGACACAATGGTTTGAGTTCCCTGCTCAGCCAACTTCCTGATCGCGTCAGCATTGAGGCCATAACCTTCATCCAACCGATGGGGAACGTAGTACCCGACGTCCGCTTTCGCTTCGCGAAGCATCTTCCAGAGGATGGTTACCCCAGTGATCCCATCGACATCGTAGTCGCCATAGAGAATGATTCGTCGGCCGCTGCGGACCGACTCGCCGAGCAGCTTGGCGGCTAAAACCGCGCCGGGGAGCTCCTCGGGCGGATGGAGATCCATCAGGCTGGGCGAAAGAAAAGTCTTGGCTGCTTCTAAGGAAGTGATGTTCCTGTTGTGCAAGATCTGGGCAATCGTCTTCGGGACGCCCCATTTGTGTGCCGCTTCATGGCACTTGTCCCACGGAGGATTGACGATCCAGTCTTTGGCCATTACTTAGAGTTGCCCATCGGTCGCCCAAGGCAAGGTTCTGGACGCGACCGCCGCAGCCGTGCTCCTCCACCATCGCCGGGTGATCCTAACCCAGCCATCCACCGGCGTAAACACGACAATACCAGCGACGGGTGGTCGGATCTAGCAAGAGAAGCCCCGGGGTTCAAATCCCGGGGCTCCGTGTTAGTTGCTGTACTTCTTAGGCTGGCTCTACGGACAGCTTGGTGCCGTAAGGCCGAAGTTAGGCTTGATGAGCGACGCGTCTCCGGTAGAGATGACACCGTCGAGGTTATAGTCGTATTGTGGACCGACTGCCGATGCGTCCGCCCCAAAATTGGGCTTAATGATCGAGGCATCGCCAGTGGAGGTGGTGCCGTTGCGGTCGATGTCTCCATGGATGCTGGAAACGCAAACCGATGTTCCACAGTCAAGAGTAACCGTGCAGGTGTCATTGGCAGGCAATTCCGGGCTAAACCCGACCGTGATGGTGTTGCCATTGACAACGGCTACGTTCACGTTTGCCGTAGCATCTCCAAAGAGCTTGCAGTCGACCGAATCGACTCCGTTAAAGCCCGACGCATCGTCTACGTCAATCTCAATCAGGAAGACACCACCATCCCGGGGCTCAACTCCATCGACGACGCCCATATCCAGGCACAGCAAGCCTAGGGCCCCGTGAACCTTGCAGCTGCGCACATCCAAAGCCGCACAAGGTGCCACCGACCCCAGTTCGTACAGGTTGGGTCGATAGTGCTCGAGGCTACACCGCATACGCAGGCCTTGCTCCGGAGTGAAATTGTCCATGCAAGTGTCGTTGGAGTAGTCCATATAGTTGCGGTAAGGGTCTAGGTTGCCGCATGAGGATCCCGCACAGCTGAATCTCGGATTCGCTTCAGCATTCGTATCACAAATGCGGTCGCCGGTCGTGTAGCAAGAACTGGTGCCACAACCGCTTTGAAAAGTATGGTAGAGGCCCAGGTAATGACCGACTTCGTGGGTGGCTGTCCGGCCTTGATTGTACTGCCCCCCTGGCGAATTCCTGCCGAACGACTGATAGTGGATGACGACTCGGTCCGCGTCGGAACCCGCAATGCCGCCTTGGGGCAAGTCAGGAACATAACCCAAGAAGCCGCCAGCTGTGTTGCTGTACATATTCAGGTATATGTTCGTATCCCAGGCCAGTGTGTTGTAGTAGCCACCGCCATCGTTGAACCAAGTGGTGTTTGTCGAATAAGTGATTCCGGTTGTGGGAGTCCCGGAAGGATCCTCAGTGGCTAGGTAGAATTGAATCTGTACGTCGGATCCATTCTGACCGGGAGTTCCCGCCAAAGCGAGGAAGTCTTCGTTCAGAATGTCAATCTGGCTCTCGACCTGGGCTGCGGTCAAGAACCCGGTACCGCCCGAGTTCTGAATAACATGGACGACGACCGGAATCAGATAGAGCGCTGCGGCTGGATCGTAGACGGGCGAAGGGTTCGTTGAACTAAAGGAACAATCGTTGGCCGACCCTCCGAGACGTGCCTCGATGACGGCAGCCTCCAGGCTTATCCCACACCGCAGTCCATTGTCGCGGAAGTAGTCGGAGTCGAAGTATTCGCTCCAAGAATCAAACACCAAGTCGCCCGCGATGACCTGACCCTCAAGAGTTTCGGTCGCCATTGGTTGCTCGCTAGGTTCGCCCATAGCAGGAACAGCCAACACCAATGCCAAGGACATCGCCCCTAGCGCGCACTTCATGACCCGCCTGAATCCCATGATATTATCATCTCCTGTAATAGAACCCGGTACCCATTCAACAAGTAGCGCCGACATGGTGTTCAAGACATCGTGATGCTTCCCTCTCGATGTCCCGCATGCAGCCTGAGCCCGATTCTAGCGGAGGCAAGGTTGGATTCCAAGCAAAAAACGGCTGTAAACGTCCGCCAAATGAGTGAAGTTTGGAATGTTGGGTGCAGAAGACGCAACATCGGCGCCTGGCATCAAGTGACAGTTTATTTGGTTATCCCAAAGCCTTTCTTTCGAGCCTTGACGGCATAGACAGCCATCAGCGGTTGATTTCTTGATCTGGCTTGGCTGTGGGCGCGGGGAATCGACCTAGGCCGCAATGGGCCGTGGCTAATTGGAGGCCAGTGATCGACCTCCCGCTTAGGATGGGCTGATCCGCAGCGCTCTTCGGCCCGAATGCTTCTGGGGCTGGTGAAGTTGGTCAGCGTATCTGAGTCTTCGAGGGCACTGGCGAAAACATCCTTGGCCTCTTCACTCGGCATCTCAAAGTGCTGCGCCACGACATCCAGCAACGACTGCAACTCCTCCACGTTTAGTCCGTCTGATCCGTGCAGCGCTAAATCTAGCGTCAAGAGGAGCGCCCCTGACGGCGCAAGCACACGGGCCAACTCCGGGACGATAGTATGAGCTTCGAGAATGTGCTCCAGCACACTGAGAGATTGCACGACATCAGCCTGTCCGTCTTTGAATGGTAGGTGGAGGGCATCGCCCACGACATAGTTTAGCGAGCCATCGGCAAAACCATGGCCAGCGCGAACGAAGTCCGCTAAGCGCTGTCCGGCCCGAACCACGGCTGGATCCATATCCACGCCATAAACATGGTGCCCAAGCTGCTCAAGAAGTGGCAAATAGAAATTCGCCCCAGGCCCAACATCGATAACCGTCAATGGAACGTCTGAATGGAGCGAAGCCAACCCGGTGAGTGCAAATGGATACTCCCAGATTCGGCTCCAGCAGTGCAGGGGATCGAGTCGCCAAGGATAGTCAGGAGACATCCACTCGCTGCTAGACTCCAGCAGCCGATCAGAGAACGATTCGCACTCACTGAACGCTCGCTCCCACTCAGACCCCTGCAAATCAGGGATCCGCGCCACGCCGGCGTAGCCAGTGGTTTCAGACGCAAATGGATGGCTGACTGCCGTTTGCACAACGAAATTATCGGACACCTCTTCCACGCTCTTGAGGAGGCATAGCTGAATCCAGCCCGGCTAGTTGCCGATAACATCGGTGAATCTACACCCAGCATGGCATGTTGCCGCCTTCAGCCATGAATGCGGGTAGAGGTGCGATGGCTGCTACTTAGGATCGGAGCTCCGAATTGCTTGCGGAACTAAAAACCCGTGCATCACGATGGTTTCTCAAAGACCCCAGCGTAGTTCCAGCGTGCGGCGGTGTAACCCATCGTCACCTCGAGGCTGCCCTTGACTGGTTGAATCAGCACAGCTCCCCGCAAGGGCTCTTGGAGCACAACAAGAGCAACCGCGTGTACCCCGAAGTAACCGGCTACACGATTCCGACATTGCTGCACATCGGCGAACGGAGCTTGGCCCGCTTTTGGGGAAAAGCACTCGTCGATCTCCAGCTACCGTGCGGCGCCCTGCCTGCCCCGGGAAGCCAACTGCCCTATGTGTTTGATACCGGACAGGTGGTCCGCGGCTGGCTCGCTTTGCATCCTTTGCTACCCGAATTATCCGAACCGATCCGGCGAGCCTGTGATTGGCTCTTGGAGTGCCAGGATCGCAGCGGCAGACTCACTACGCCAGACCAATCCTACTGGTCAACCCAGGATGGCCGAGGCGTTCCGGAGGCAGTGCATCTGTATTGCCTAGGGCCGTTGCTGGAAGCGGGAGCGTTGCTGGGCGTACCCGCGTATGTTCAGGCTGCCAACCGGGCTACAGAGTCTTACCTGGAAGACATGAGTGTCACCTCGTGGCATAGCCTCAGCCATTTTCTGGGCTACATCATCGAAGCCCTAATCGAACTGGATCGCCCCGAGTTAGCCAACAATCTGCTCGATCAAGTGGAGCGTCAGCAGCGGCACGATGGAGCCATTCCCGCATACCCGGGTGAATCTTGGACCTGCTCCACCGGCACCGCCCAACTCGCTTTATCCGCTTACAGGCTGGGTCGATGCAGCATGGCCGATAGAGCAATGGCTAACCTGTGCGATCAGCAAACCGAAACCGGTGGATTCCTCGGCAGCTGGGGGCGACGGGCGACCTATTTTGTTGATCGAGAAATCGCCTGGGCAGCCAAGTACTTCATCGACGCAGCTTTGGCTGGGATTGGTGCCGATTTCGAGAGCCAGGTACACGCCTTTCCGACCCAAATTGATTGTGCCGATGGTCGGTTGGTTGAGGTGACGTCATTTCTTTCCTCGACTGAATCGCTAAGCGTGCTCGATGCTGGATGCGGTCGAGGCCGATTCCTGAACGCCTTGCAGTCTGCCCTCCCGCAACATCGCTACTGCGGCATGGATTTGGCAAACAACATGTTGAGTGACGTGGTCGAGGGGATCGACGTCTGCCAAGGCGGGTTGCTCAAGACACCATTCGAGGATGCAACCTTTGATCGAGTGATCTGCGTCGAAGCGCTGGAACACGTCGTCTTCGCCGCAAACGCAGTACGAGAGCTTTGTCGCATCACCAAGCCTGGCGGACGCGTCCTGATCATCGACAAGAACGACGTGAACAAAGGTGCCCTAGAAACCAAGACATGGGAACGCTGGTTCGGCGTCGGAGAGGTCTGCGGCTTGCTCAGCGACTACTGCGACCATGTAGCCGCCAAACCGGTTGCGCACGGTGGCAAAGTGCATCCGGATAATCTGCTGGTGGCTTGGTCGGGGCGGGTGCGATGACCGAACCACAGGTGTCCATCATTCTGCCGACTCACAATGGACAGCGACATCTCCTCGAAGCAGTGCATAGCTGCCTGGACCAGACCCTCGAGAACCTCGAACTGATCGTGGTGGATGACGCCTCGTCAGATGCAACGGCAGAATTGTTGGCCGGCATCGACGACCCCCGCCTGCGCATCGTCTCCAACAAACATAATCTGGGATTGCCTCGATCATTGAACGTCGGCTTCGCCCTGGCACGAGGCATGTTTCTAACCTGGACGAGCGATGACAATCTCTACAGCCCCGATGCCCTTGAGGTGATGGTCGAGCAATTGCTAGCCGATCCCAAAATCGGCATGGTCTACGCCGACTACCTGCACATTGACCAAGCAGGTTACACGGTGAAGAGCGTGGAGGTCGCGCCTCCAGAAGACATGCAACAACGCAATGTCGTAGGGGCTTGCTTCCTCTACCGCCAAGAAGTTCGCGGCGCGGTGGGTGAATATGATCCAGCGATGAGCTTGGCAGAAGATTATGACTATTGGGTCCGCGTTCAACAGCGCTTCGAGATGGTCCGTATCCCAAAAACCTTGTATTCCTATCGCTACCATGTTGCAGCGCTGACTGCAAAGCGAACCTTCGAAGTGTCTGCGGCTGTGTTCCAGGTTCAACGCCGTCACTTCTTCAACGAGCTATCAACCGCCCAGTGGCGAAAGCACGTGTTCATCGACTGCTTCAACCGATCCTTGACCGCCATCAAACAGAAGCGCTTCGGCGACTTAGCCCGAGGGTGGCGGCGCCTCGGTTTAGGTCCGTGGCTTGATCGGGAGAACCTCATGTACGCCTGCAGAACTGCGGCATACTCGATGATGGGCAAGAGCCAATGAAGTCAATCCTCATCAACGTGGGCACCAGGCCCGAGGTGATCAAGATGGCCCCGGTCATCGACGCCTTGAAGCGGCGTGATCATGACCAGGTTCGATGCGTCCTCTGCCTGACCGGCCAACAGCGAGAATTGGCCCGCCAAATGCTCGCCGATTTTGGATTACAGCCGGACATCGATCTGGATGTGATGACCGCGGGACAAACGCCGATTCAAGTCGTTGCTCTCTTGCTGAATCAACTGACCCAGGTGATTGCCGACGTCCGGCCCGACATGGTGTTGGCCCAAGGAGACACATCGACCGTGCTCGCTTCAGCCATGACGGCTGCCTATGCCAAGGTTGATTTTGGCCATGTTGAAGCCGGGCTGCGGACGGGCGACTTTGGGCACCCCTTCCCGGAAGAGTATCATCGCCGGGTAGCAGCCGTTTCTGCAAAATGGCATTTCGCGCCGACCAGCGAAGCCCGCGCAAACCTACTTGCCGAAGGGATCACTCCAGATGCCATTCATCTGGTGGGCAACACAGTCGTCGACGCCCTGCGCCAGATGAAGCCCATCGCCCAGCAGCGTCCCATGCCCGAGGTTATCGATCCCATGCGACGCACGATACTGTTGACCGCCCATCGCCGCGAGAGCCACGGCACCTACCTGGAATCTTGCTTCCAAGCCATCCGAGATGCTGTCGGGCAGCGCAGGGATGTGCAGGTCATCTATCCGGTACATCCGAATCCCAACGTCCGTGGCTCAGCCGATGCGATCTTCAAGGCATGCCCGCAGATCACCACCTGCGAACCACTCTCCTACTTAGATATGATGGCATTGATGCATCGTGCGGCGCTCATCGTCACCGACAGCGGAGGCATTCAAGAGGAAGCTGCTTGCCTGGGCATTCCTACAATGGTGATTCGAGAGGCCACCGAACGGCTTGAAGGGATGGAGGATGGGCCGTTGCTTCTGGTCGGGAATAAAACGGGCCTCATTCAATACGAAATCCAACAGCTGCTCGATGACCCGAAGTACCACGCTAAGCGATCCCGGGCGACAACCGTGTTTGGCGACGGCACCGCGGCACTGAAAATTGCTGACGTTCTCTTATCAGAAGATCACGCCACAAACCCGGAGCGTCAAAGCTTGGCCGTTGGTTCGCTGGCGGTCAATGCATGACCAGCGTGTCGCGTCTATTGGGCCTCTAGCTCTGCCAAGTTCACCTCGAAGCGCTTTACTGTTTCGCTTGAAATCAGGAAGATTGCTCCGCTGTCGGGCAAGGCTGCGAACATACGCTTGGCTGGATCAGCCTCGCAGACTTGGGCTGATACAGTCAGCCGCTGCTCGCTGCCATCCTCCAACCTGATGCTCAGTGAGGCGTGAGGAGATGCCAGGCCAAATCGGCTGAGCTCGCCGCCGGCGTAGGCTACGAATTTATCGGTGGTGAGATCATTGAGTCGCAGCAAGACATCCTGAATGCGGGGCGTGCTCATGGGCAGATCAGGTTCGGGTGCGTACTTCCAGCCGCTGCCCTCCCGCACGAATTGATGGGTAAGCTGATCACTATCCGTAATCGTAAATTCGGCTACCTGCGAAGCCTCAAAACGAAGCAGCTTGGGGTCGTGGAATTCAGCCCGCAGCAAATCCAGCAGGTTCGGTGCAACCTCATAGATGGTTGAGGCATCAGCCCGCATCGCGTAGACAAGCCCTTCATGTTCGGCGACCAGCAGCGTGTAGGTTTCATCATCCGGCTGGATTTCTTCAGTGGTGAATTGTGATGGGTCGTTCTTCGAATCCTCGTCCTCCATTGGCGCGGGATCGCTGGCTTCGTCTTTGCTCTCGTCAATGGGAATGTAGTGGGTGATCTCAGGCGGCCGGTAGGTAATCACGCAAGTGGCATCGGGAGTATCCAGCCCGTAACCGGCCTTGTCGCTGCCATCTACAACTTTGATCGCCGTCAGGTTCAAGAGCAGATCCGTCAGTTTGTTGACTTCATTGGCCACTACATCTGCAGACACCGGCTCGGTAAGCTGCAACCTGTTATCGACCTTTCCCAGAGCGAATGAGAATGGCCCGTCAATCACGTCGTCGGTTCGCGTGATAGCCAGTTTCTCAAACCGGGCGGGCAAGAAATCAAAGATGGTGCGGTCGCGGTAGGCAGCAAGGCTGCGGGTCAGCTTGTCGAATTCACCAACCCGAACTTTGGCAATCTGTTGACCGTTCAGGCTCTGAACATAGGCGAGGCGTTTGCGAGCCGGATCGGTGAACGCGCCAATTACGATGCGCTCGGATTGGCCATCTTCACCGATCTTGAATTCGACGGCTGTTGCATCGGGACCGTTGAACTCCTGGGTTGCATCGGCTTGATCGCTCTTGTCTACAAAGCCCACAGCCTTGAGCTCAGCGACTTGGTTCACCAATTCAGCGACCGCAGCTTGATCGACCGCGGTTTCAGTGGCAGCATCCGCCCACGCGCCAGCTGTCTTCTTGAATGCGACTTGCTCGCCGGCCACGCTGAGTGCGATGTGGTCGGCCGCTTTGACCTCAAAAGAGGTCACTTGCATGTTCCGCCACTGCTTCAGATCGGGCGTCATGCGACTGACCAGCGACTTGCTGATGGTGCCGACAGCTGTGTCTCTCTCAGCCCGGATGTAGACCTTGTTCGTTTCGCCGATGGGTGATACCCCAGAAATATGGAGAACGTATTCCTGTTTGACCTTGACTGGAGGCCCGGATTCATCTACCGAATCATCACCCTCCACAGTCGCCCGCACGGTCAACTCCGGCTCGCCAGCCAGACCGTACATGCCTGGGTTTTTCGGATCGACTTCGACCCAGTCTGACACGCGCAGCGTCGCCAAGGCATTAACCGCTGAATCTACCTTGGCTTTGACGGCCTCGAATTGGCCCGGCACCTCGAATTGCCAACCGTCACCGTGCGGAACAACAACGCAGGTCGATGCTTCGGCGTCCCCTTGGCGAGAAGTGATCTCCAATCGCGTCAGATCCTTGCGATCAAACTTGACCAGCTGTCGCCCCCGGTACTCCAGGGCTTCGCCCTTGAGGATGTCGTCGGTGCCCGAGAGCACCTCGTAAATCTCATCCGACCCGCCTAGGCGCACATAGCTGCTCTGATCACCCAGCGCCTTGCCCAGTTCGACCGTAACGGTGTTCCCTCCATCATCTTCAAGAGTCACCGTGCCCGACGGTGGCACCAAGCCTGCGCGCTCTGCCGAGACCGCACCTGCCGCGCCGACTTGATGGGACACTTTGTATCTGAGGCTGGTGATTTTGCGAACGATGGAACCGATGTATCCTGGTTCGCCCTCGACCTTGAAAGGTGCAGTGATCAGCCAATCAGCCGACGAAGCCGTCCGCTCGCCGGGTGCTCGTTCAAAAATCCATTCGGGCTTGTCTGGAACTTGGCAGGTTACCTTGACAACCTGAGCAAGCGACAGGTTGACCAGCGATTTCTCCATCAACAACTCGGTCGGGGGCTGCGGCAAAGTCCGGTCAACAGGCTTGTCGCCGCCAGCGATCCATAGGCCACCGACCAAGCCCAGCAATACCACAGCGAGAAACAGCGTCGTCTTGGAATTCATGGTGCGCTACTTTCGTCGTACATACCAGACAGCCCCGCCGCACAACACAGCCAACGCCGGCCAAATGATGCGCACCAGCGCTCGATTGAAATTGAGTGCAGGCCCTTCGGTGATGGTCAACGTCGAGACATCCAGCGGTTGGCCCAGGTTCATGATCGATTCGTTGTCGTTTAGCCAGTGCAAGGAGTTGACCAGCAAGGTTAGGTTGCCGGGATTGCGAGACCGGAGCGACAACCCGGCTGAACTAAGCATAGGTTGAACGGCCAAAGCCATCTCATCAGTGCAGAAATTTCGGCCGCTGATCACCACAAGCTTGGCATCTTCATTCACCGCTGCAGCCGCCAACAGGAAAGGGCCTTCCTGGTCGCCGGGAACCTTGACTTGGTATTCATTTCGCATCTGCTCGATGTACTTCTGAACATCGTGGACGCCCCAAAGACCTTCATGCCGATCACAGCTAGCCAGTTCGGAGATCGTGACGCCGTTGGGGACTTGCTCCACTAATCTGAGTGGAGCAGCATAGGGAAAAACGGTTCGCAATGAACTTAGCTTATCCACTAGCCGATGATCCCCGTAGCGGATCTCAGTCATCATGGGAGACGAGCCGCCCAGTCGGAACTCGCCCGCCCCGACGGCTGTTGCCTGCAGAAGCAGAACGCCGGATTGAAGTTCGATTCCCCAATTCTGCGAAAGGAAGTCTCCGTACTCGTACTCAGAAGCCATGCTTGGCGTCATTCCGGGAAACCACCCAGCCAAGAACATCGCGCGTCCGCCTTGACCTATCGCTTTGACCACGGCTTCGCGATGTTGAGGCCCAAAGGTTGGCTGTTGCTGCTGCCTCATCGGATTGGGTGCTGGCGACTCAGGCTTCATCACCACATAGATTGTGCGCGCCGGGGGTGGATCAATCTCAGGTGGATCGGTTCCCTGAGCCAAATCCCACTCCTGCACGTCGAAATTCAAGTCTTGCAAACGGGATCGAACTTGGCCGTACGCTGCCCGGGGCATTCCAGGCATCATGCCACCCACAAACAGCGGCGGGCCGCCATAGCGAACGAATACGACGGCCGTCTTCTCTGGATTGGTGAGTTGCAAGATCGCTGAAGCGATTTTCTGCTCGCCCTGGAACGAGCGATCCTTGAAAGCCACGCTGGCAGCCATCCCCCCCTGCTCCATCATCGGCCAGACATCGTTGAACGAGAGTACCTTGGCATCTTTCGCGGTTTCGATGACGATGGGATTGGCGTCGGGGTTCAATTGCCGAATGATATCTTCCAGATCCAACCGTGGCAGATCACTCGCATCGGTCACCTGGTCGTCGAGCTTGTTGATGAAAGGTTGATACCGTTTCTCCAAGCCCAGCAATAAGGTCTTTTGATCAGGCGAGAAGTTATTGGGCTGGGCAACCACTTGTTTGCCTGCGTTCCCGATTGACTTGAGCGTGGTGCTCAATCCGGAGTACAGCCCGCGCAACGCAGAGATCCCAGCTGAGTACCGTGGGACCTCGCCAGCTAAGGCCGAATCGAGATCCTCTTGAAAGGTAGTAAGTTGCTGCTGGTTGGCATCAAGCAAC
>JAJDDP010000176.1 GCA_029260235.1 Phycisphaerae bacterium
CACATCGAGAATCTTACCCGGCTAATCGACCATCTCGACTTGAACAACATCACCCTGGTCATGCACGACTGGGGCGGGGCCATTGGCTGTGGATACGCTGGGCGCTATCCGGAGCGCATCAAGAGATTGGTGCTCTTCAACACAGCTGCGTTCCATGGCCCTTGTCCCTTGCGAATTCGGCTTTGCCGTACACCCGTCCTAGGTGCGCTGGCTGTGCGGGGTCTAAATGCGTTTGCCGGATCAGCAGTGTACCTAGCTGCCAAGAACCGCGCCCGGATGACGCCCGATGTGCGGGCTGGCTATCTGCTGCCATACAACAACTGGGCCAACAGGATTGCTACGTTGCGGTTCGTGGAAGATATCCCGCTTTCATCATCGCACCCCACCTATCCGGTAATCGATCAAATCCAATCTAACCTCGAGAAGCTGCGGGACAAGCCGATGCTCATCTGTTGGGGCATGCGAGATTTTTGCTTTCATGAGACTTATCTCAATGAATGGGTGCAACGATTTCCCCAAGCCGAGGTGAGCCGTTTCGAAGAGGCGGGCCACTATGTGGTCGAAGATGCTGCAGAGCAGATCGTCCCGCTGGTCCGGACATTCATCGCAAGATCGTGAGCTTCAAGTCCGTCGTAGGGGCTCGGAGCTGAGCGTGTGCCTACAATCCGAGCCGCGACCGTGAGGCAGCGGTTCTGGAACACCGAACGGCTCCGCTTCCTTACGGGCGCCGCTCTCAAATAACAGCCGGCGCGACATACTGCACCATCGCTGCTACCCGGCCATATTCTTCTCAGCCAACTCAACCAGTTCTTTGACGTGGCTAACGCTCGAATCGAACAAGTCTCGTTCAGCCGGGCTTAGTTCGACCTCGATGATCTTCTCCACGCCATTAGCACCCAAGAGGCAGGGGACGCCGACGAAGTAACCGCCCACGCCGTATTCACTCTCGCAGAACCCGGCACAGGGCAGGATACGTTTTTTGTCCTTGATGATGGCTTCTGCCATCTGCACGCTACCAGCGGCTGGGGCGTAGTAGGCGCTGGTACCCATCAGCTTGACCAATTCGCCGCCGCCCACCTTAGCCCGGTTCACAATCTCGGTGAGTCGAGCTTCGGGGATCAACTGCGTAACCGGAATGCCGGCCACCGACGTATAGCTGGGTAGCGGCACCATGTCGTCGCCGTGCCCGCCCAAGAGGAGGGCACTGATGTCTTCGACGCTGCACTTCAATTCCATAGCGATGAACGTTCGATACCGGGCGATATCCAGACAGCCGGCTTGGCCTACCACGCGGCGCGGATCGAAACCGCTCTTCTTCCAGGCGGTGTAGACCATGGCATCGAGCGGGTTGGAGACGATGATCAAGATCGCGTCGGGCGCGTGCTTGGCAATCTGCTCGCTGACACTGCCCACAATCTTCACGTTGGTAGCCACCAAATCGTCGCGGCTCATCCCCGGCTTTCGCGGCAACCCAGCCGTGATGATCACCACATCGCTACCAGCCGTCTCGGCATAGTCAGCTGTCCCGGTCAGGTTGACGTCGAACCGCTCGACCGGCCCGCACTGAGCCAAGTCGAGCGCCTTGCCCTTGGTCTTGTCCTCAGCCTGTGGAATGTCCAGGAGGACAATATCCCCCAGCTCCTTCTGAGCAGCCCAAACCGCACAAGAAGCCCCAACATTCCCAGCCCCAACAACAGTAATCTTTGCTCGTCTCATCGTTGCACCTCTCGAAAGCACGACCAAGGTTTTCAAATATCCATCAACCGCGTCAACTCCACGCGAGCCGGGATCATAACGCGCTGCCCCTATCAAGCCAATCTCGACAGCGACGTTACTCGGTTCCTCGCCTTGGTGCCGGCAGAATTCAAGGTGTCGGCGAATAATGGCCCCATACATCGTATTCTTGGAGCACTGCAGGGTCTGTTCTGGCCCGACGATGCTGGGACAGTAGATGCTCGATTGGACAGAGCACTGCTGGGCTAGGATAATCAGAGCATCTTCAACGCTACTCGCAGTTGCGACGCTCAATCAGCTAAGCTGGAGTTGGATATCGAGGCCAAGTGATATGCGATACAAGACGCTAGTACGAGTTATGATCAAGACGCTAGGTGTATATTTTCTTGTCGATGCACTCTCGGGTCTAGGCTGGCCAATCGCAGCACTTCTCCAACCATCGGGATTCAGCGGCCGCGACTTCGCATATTACTCACTTGGGAGTCCGGCGATTGGATTGCTCGCCGGATTGTACTTGTTCTTCGGAGGCAGATGGGTTGTCAATCGAATCGTCCCATCCAACCGACCCTACTGCCACGAGTGTGGGTACGATCTGACCGGGGCGATCGCCGATGAAGGGGAGTGTCCTGAGTGTGGCACTGCCTACCGCAGGAAACAGGTTTGCGCGCCATAACAATCCCTTGCCCACTCCAAAAGAAAGTTCGTCCATGCACATAGCCTTCCTAACCAGCAACGACATCCGCCATGGCTATGTGGTCGATGCGATTCGTGCGCGGTGCGACGTTGTCGCTGTCGTTTACCAGGACACCGGGTATGTACCGGCCAACACCGCCAAGCTAGAAATCGACGACGAGACGGCTGCGATTGTCAAACTCCATTTTGATGAGCGACGGCGGCAGGAGGTTGCCTTCTTTGGTGATCGGGCTGAATTGGTTTTGGATGGGGCTGGCTGTGCTGTTCGTACGGTTGATCCTACCACCCTCAACAGCGAAGCCACCCTGGACTTTCTTCGGGCGAACGATGTCGAAGCTGTGGTGGTCTATGGCACAGGAATGATAAAGTCTCCGCTGCTCGAAGCCTTCCCGGGCCACATGATCAACATGCACCTGGGACTATCCCCGTACTACCGCGGGACAGCCACCAACTTCTACCCGCTGGTCAACGACGAGCCGGAGTACGTCGGAGCCACCATCCATCTGATCGACGCCGGCATCGACTCGGGGGCGATCATCCACCATGCCCGCCCGGAAATTACGGCAGACGACATGCCCCACACTGTGGGGTGCAAAGCCATCCTAGCCGGGCTGGAAAAACTGATCCAAGCCGTCCACGAACTCGAGGCTGGCACGCTCAAGAGCGTCCCCCAATGGGAAGTACCCGACTCGAAGCTCTACCTCCGCAAGCATTACCATCCCTCGCAGGTTGTTCAGCTCTACAGGCTGATCGACGACGGCCTGTTCCCCAAGTACGCCGCCCGCAGGCATGAGGTGGAAAACAGCATGAGACTCGTGCCCTAGTGCATTCCCACCGATTCCCGTGGCACAGTGCTTGATCAGCGCATAGCCCGTCATTCTAAGGCTAGGCGGTACTCGCCTCAGGGGGAGCGTTGGCTCAATCGGTCGAGCTTCGCCCCTCGGGCGTTCATGAGGGCGACGTATTCACCTTGAGGAACTTGCGGCGAGGCGGTCGCCAGGCTGATTCTGACGCGGAGCCATGAAATTGCCAAAAGTTGGGTAGTGGTTCACTTTGAAATTGGCGGCTCCGCCCATGTCAGCGTAGAATGTAGGCATGAGCGACGAACCGAAACAACCGGAGAGCGAAGAGGCCGAGGATTCCCCGCCTGATGGACGCGGACCACGGCCCACTGATCCGAATGAGCTGGCTAAGTGGATCGTTGAGCAAACCACGGATCATCAACCTCAAGAGCAGCCTAACGAGTAGTTCGTAGCTCCTAGGCGGTCCACTAAGCAAAGACGACTCGCATCAAGCAACCATCTGTCTACCCCTAACGGGCAACCCCAGACCCGCTGCCCCCCATCCTCCCTCCACGGATTCCATCATGCACCCCCTTGACGTAGGCAGAGGATGTGATCTAATGAGGGAATGACCGATGAATTCGATAGGCAGGTGCGGGCAATGTCGGCGGCCACGGAGCTGATGAAACAGGCCCAAGAAGTGTCAAGGTTGTTCAAGCTGGCAAAGATGCCGCTTCCACCAGCCATTGAGCGTATGTTGGGGGGTAGTGGCCCGGATGGGGCAACCCATGGTATACCCACAAAACCACCCAGCTGGCAGCCCGGGTGGATTTGGGTGCCCATAGCGGCGACTACGCCTGGCACCCTAGCACTAGCGGTGCTGAAGGAATCGGGGGTTGCAATGCAGGTAAAGGATGCGTTGCAAAGAGCATCAGAGTTAAATTCGAAGGTTGTAAGTGGGTCATTCTACAACGTCGGGCGACGGATGGAAGAGTCTAAGCTCATCCGCAGGAGCAAGGAAGGCTGGGAGGTCATCGACCGCAAAAAGGCCCCAGACCTTTACGAGGGCTACGTTTGGGGACCGGCTGAGATTTTCGCGCAACAAGATGTTACTGCTCATCGACGCTTGCTTATCGAGCACTTGTTGCGGGAATCTCCAGGTGGACTAATGACTATGCAGATCGTCAGAGGGCTAGAGGCGATGAACTGCATGGCGCCGGTCGCAAAGGATTTAGTCAAAGTGGACATGGAGCACCTCGCTTCGCTGCGGAAGGTCAAGCGGGTGGGGAACACGCGGAAGTGGAGACTAACGGAGGAAGATAACTAGATGCCGGAGTGCCGCGTCAGCGCGTGCTAACGCGGCACCCAGCTGCCTATGTCCGTTCGCCAGTGTCTCAGATTGGACCCTTTGGCGCTGGCGTCGGACGCATTCTAAAGGAGGTGCGCCATGGATATGGCCGCCTTCCAATGGCTGCTACGGCTGATGATACTTATCATCGTCCGTAGCAGGTGCCAGATTTGATCGAATCTGGCTGGACCCAAGCGGCGCGGATGATAACCCATTCGCGCCGTTGTGGGGTCCAGGCTATCATTATCCAGCATCATCGTCAACCAAATGTGGCCTTTCTTGCACCACGCGAATGAGGGTGGTCCGCGCCCAAGTTGAACTTTCAAGCGAGGCCCCTTTAGCGGCTAGGTCGATAAGCTTCCTCTCGGCCGCCGTAAGGCGGATTCGGAGAATGTTCTCACGGCGCTTCGATTTGGCTTTTTTCGGCCTTCCTGTTGAGGGTTTTCCCATGCCACAAAAATACCACACGGCGGTTGGATTCGCAAGAGTTTTTGTGGCTTTTTTGTGCCACACTATTGACGTGTAGGCTTTTTGTAGCTACACTATATACATAATGAGAAAACTGAGCAAAGACAAGAGAGAAGCGATCCTGAACGCCTTGATCGAGGGTTGCAGTATCAACTCGACCACCCGCATGTGCGGCGTGAGCAAGTTGACTGTCCTGCGGCTTCTGGCCGACGTGGGCAGCCTTTGCCTGGACTACCACGACTTGACCGTCAAAGACGTACAGTCAAAACGCATCCAGTGCGACGAAATCTGGTCATTCGTCGGCTGCAAACAGAAGAACAAGGAAATCGGCAAGGTGGGCCATGGCGACGTGTGGACGTGGGTTGCCCTAGACGCTGACAGCAAGTTGGTCGTCTCGTATCTGGTGGGACCACGGAATGCCGACGTCGCCCGCGAGTTGATGCTTGACGTCAAGGCCCGCGTGGCCAACCGCATCCAGCTTACCACTGACGGGCTTGGCACATACTTCAAGGCCGTCGAGAACGCTTTTGGCCTAGATGTAGACTTCGCCCAACTTGTGAAGCTGTACGGCCCTGACGGTAGCGGCAAAGGTCCGGAGCGAAAGTACAGCCCTGGCCAATGCAACGGCACCAAGAAAGTCATTCACTTCGGGGCACCAGACCGCGACCATATCTCCACGTCGTACATCGAGCGGTCAAACCTCACCCTGCGGATGTGCAATCGCCGATTTACGCGACTCACCAACGCATTCTCCAAGAAGCTGATCAACCACATCCACGCCATCGCCCTGCACTACTTCAACTACAATTTCATCCGCAAACATCAGACATTGGGCACCACGCCTGCCGTAGCGGCTGGGATCACTGACAAAGTGTGGACGGTGGGCGATTTGGTGGAGATGTTGGAGAAAGAAGAACGAAAGCTAAACAACGGCGGGCGGATCAATCGGGCTGACCGATCCTAAGTGAACCACTACCAAAAGTTGGAGAGCGGTTGACGCCAATCGGGGCAGCGGATAACGTGCGGGGCTGTCTTATCTCGGCTGCACGCTTTCGTTCCGCTGATTGGAATGGAAGCATGCCAAGAGCGGTCCCTTGTGTTGGGGCGTGTGGCGGGGCATAGCGAGTTTGTCAGGAGTTGATGTTGGCCAAGTCCGAAGCTATCCAGATCGAAGGCAAAGTGATCAAAGCCCTGCCCAATGCCATGTTCATGGTTGAGGCAGAAATGGGCGATGAAAAGCACCGTGCTCTCTGCACCATCGCCGGAAAAATGCGAAAATACTACATCCGCATCCTGCCTGGGGATAAGGTAACGGTCGAATTGTCCCCATATGATCTTAGTCGCGGGCGCATCGTTTACCGCTTACGCTGATCATTCCCCGTACCGCGCTATCAGTCGGCTCCCCAAGCCCTTGGTGGCCTGCGACCTCTTGATTTGATGCAACAGTTGCATTCGCAATCGTGGTTGATTAAGCGGGTGCTAATTCTTGCCTGAAAACGGCGGAACGCGCCCACAATGTCGCCGAATGGCTATGGGCAAACTGCTCTTTGGTTGCATTGCAGGCCGTTGGCTGTAAACTTCGCTACTTTGGCCAATCGGCGAAAACCTCTCAATTTTTTTGCCCAGGAGCATGAGCATCATGGCGCGGTCTACCAAGTGGGTGTATTTCTTCGGCAACGGAAAAGCAGAAGGCAAGGGAACTGACAAGATGTTGCTGGGCGGCAAGGGCGCCGGACTGGCTGAGATGACCAACATTGGTCTTCCAGTTCCGGGCGGCTTCACGCTTGCCACCGACTGCTGCGACCACTTCTTCAAAGCACGCGGCAAGTGGCCCACAGGGTTGGAAAAGCAAGTCCACGACAACATGCGGAAACTCGAACGCATGTCCAAGCAAAAATTCGGCGCCGGCAAGCACCCGCTGTTGGTCTCAGTTCGCTCAGGAGCAGCCGTTTCCATGCCGGGGATGATGGAAACCATCCTCAATCTGGGACTGAACGATGAATCGGTTGAAGCATTGGCTGCGCGGTCCGGCAATCGTCGCTTCGCCCTAGATGCCTATCGCCGGTTGATCATGATGTATGGGGCCACGGCGCGGGGCATCGACCGAGGAGCTTTCGATGACGCTTTCGACGAGCTAAAGGAGACCCAAACACGGGGCCGAATCGGTGCTGCCGAGGGCACCAGGGTCGAAGACACCGACATCAACGAAGCCGAATTGCAAGATCTCATAGGAACATTCAAGGGGATCTATGCAGGAGAGACGGGCGAAGATTTCCCGCAGGATCCGTACAAGCAACTCAAAGGAGCCATCGACGCGGTATTCGAAAGCTGGATGGCAGACAAGGCCATCACCTACCGCCGCGTCGAAAAGATCCAAGGCGTAAAGGGTACAGCCGTCAACATTTGCCAGATGGTCTTTGGCAACATGGGCGACGACTGCGGGACGGGCGTTTGCTTCACGCGTGATCCCAGCACCGGCGAAAACGTTTTCTACGGCGACCTGCTGATGAATGCCCAAGGCGAGGATGTGGTCGCGGGCGTCCGAACACCGGTGAAATTGTCTGATCTAATTGACATCATGCCCGAAGCGTATGATCAACTCGATGCTGTGCGGGCTATGCTCGAAGTTCACTACCGCGAAATGCAGGATCTAGAATTCACCATTGAGCGGGGGAAGCTCTATCTGTTGCAGTGTCGCACCGGCAAGCGCTCGCCGGCTGCTTGCTTTAAGATCGCAGTCGATCAAGCCACCAAACCGGTAATGTCCGCTAACGCTGTGAAGAAACTCACCAAGAAGAAATACTTGCCAGCGCGCTACGCCAGGGCGGCTGCCAAACCGATCATCACCAAGGATGAAGCGATCGCCCGCATCAAGCCCGAAGACATCGAACGGCTCTTCTACCCGGTGATCGATCCACAGACCGAGGGTAGCGAATTGAAGTCTCGCCACGTCGGCACGGGAATCAATGCCGTCCCCGGCGCCGCATGCGGCCAAGTGGTGTTCGACTCTGACCGTGCAGAAGAACGGGCAGCCGCGGGCGAAAAAGTGATCCTGGTTTGCAAAGAGACTTCTCCCGAGGACGTAGGCGGCATGTACGCTTCAGTGGGAATCCTCACCGCCACCGGCGGCAAGACATCTCATGCAGCTGTGGTCGCTCGTGGCTGGGGCAAATGCTGCATCGTGGGGTGCGATGTTCTCAATGTTAGCGCCAAGAACGGCTCGATGGCCATTAACGGCCAAACATTCCAAGAGGGCGACTTTCTTACCCTCGATGGCGGCACGGGCGAAATTTTCAGCGGGCAGATTGAATTGGCCCGACCAGAAGCACCGCCCGAGTTCGGCATCCTCATGGGCTGGTGCGATCAACGCCGAAGGATGAAGGTCCGCACCAACGCAGACACACCCGAAGACTCTGCCAAGGCGATCGAGATGGGCGCCGAAGGGATCGGCCTATGCCGAACCGAGCATATGTTCTTCGACCCGCGAGAGCCGCAGCGGCTTCGGGCAATGCGAGAAATGATCCTGGCGGACAACCTCACTGCCCGATTGGCTGCGCTAGAGAAGTTAAGGCCGTTCCAGCAGGGCGACTTCGAGGGCATCTTTGAGGTGATGGACGCCAAGCCGGTAACCATTCGCCTGCTAGATCCGCCACTGCATGAGTTTCTGCCGCAGAGTGATAACATGCAGGCCATTCAGGAGGCAGCCGACGACATCAACGGCCCGGTCCAAGAAGAGTTGGCCCGGGTGGAGGGTTGGGATCACCTCAAGAAAGAGCGATTGAAAGCCCAGCTGGTCGATGCTGATTACATTCGGCAACGCATTGGCCAGTTGCACGAAACCAACCCCATGCTCGGTCACCGCGGCTGTCGGCTGTCGATTACCTACCCCGAGATTCTGCGGATGCAGGTTCGGGCGATCATCGATGCTGCTGCCGCCTGTGTGCAACGCGGCATCAAGGTGCTGCCCGAGATCATGATTCCGTTAAGCATTGACGGCAAGGAATTGGGCATCCTGGTCGAGCAGACGCACGACCAAGCCCGCGAGCGGCTGGTGTTGACCTTCGGCAACTCAAAGGAAATCGAGAAACTAACGGAGCTCAACAGCCAAATTGGCGATCTGAAACACAAACTAAGTGACCTGGAGGAGGGCGGTGAGTCTTCCGGACTGGCTGAGCTGCAACGAGGTTTCAATGATCTGACCGAGCAACGCAAGAAGCTTCTGGCTGCCAGTAAGGCGCCCAAGCGGCTGCCCTACATGGTGGGGACCATGATCGAGACTCCGCGGGCAGCACTCACCGCAGACCGCATCGCCGAAGTATCTGAGTTCTTTAGCTTCGGGACCAACGACCTGACCCAGACAACAATGGGCCTATCCCGCGACGATGCAGGCCGATTCTTGCCAGACTATGTTGACCAAGACAAAGCGGCTGTCTTTGCCGCGGATCCGTTCGACAGCCTGGACGTAGATGGTGTAGGCCAATTGGTGACCATGGGCATTGAGAAGGGTCGTAGCCTCAAGCCGAAGCTCAAGATTGGAATCTGCGGAGAACATGGCGGCGAACTCAATAGCGTGAAATTCTGTCATGGCGCCGGCATGGATTATGTCTCATGCAGCCCGTACCGCGTGCCCATCGCCCGGTTGGCCGCTGCTCAGGCAACGATTGAGGGTGGTGCAAATTCGGGGCGTGCCCCTAAGAAGGCGTCTCGTCCTGCTGCCAAGAGAACCACCAAGGCCTCCAAGGCTAAGAAGTCATCCAAGAAAAGCCCGGTTGGCAAGAAGAAGTCCAAGAAGGCGCCGGCCGCCACGTCAAAGCGGAAGGCCAAGAAGAAAGCAGGCCGTCGCTAAGGCGGGCAAGGGTCTATCCACGATTGGCGCTGTCGGTACCGAGCTGATCGGCTCAAACAAGAAAAAGGACGCCGGAGCAAAGAATGCTCCGACGTCCTTTTGTTTTAGTCTGCGATAGAATGCGGCTCGCTTAGTCGATCGGCTTGACACCCATCGCCTTGGGGCCTTTGTCGCCCTGGGTCACCTCGAAGCTGACCCGCGCGCCCTCAGCCAAGCTTCGGTAGCCCTCAACTTGAACTTCGCTCTGATGAACAAAAACATCTTGACCGTCGTCTGATTCGATGAACCCAAAACCCTTGGTGTCATTGAACCACTTGACCTTACCTTCTGCCATGCTTAACTACCTTTACTGCTTTTGCGCATCGCCGTTCGATCCTGTTTGAAACATACAAATGTTTCGGAAAAAAGAGGCAGGAACGAAGATTCCAGAGATGTGCATACAGCCCATACTATGCACGCGCATCCGGACATTGTCAAGCTGAAACTGGCGGGAGCAAGCGAAACCACGCTTTCCGATGCAGATTCGGGCTTTCTGGGCGCATATCTGCCTGGAAGATTAACAGCTGCGTGCTCTGTACGAAGCGCGCGATCTGTTCAAGTCGATTTCAGAAGGAGGCCAACCGCTGGTGTCCCGCAGCAGAAAACGGGCATGAAGAACAGCCCAGCGATGACCAAGTTGAATGATGCCGCAACCATCAAGGACCACTACAACCTGCTAAAGAGGCTGCATGCGCCGGCCAGCTTGGCGAGCGTGTAAGGACGCGGAAGTGAATCCTTCTAGTTACCCTCGGGTTTGACGGTTTTCCACTTCCGGGATTCCTCGGGCAGGGCGAAGAGGGCATCGTCTAGGCCTGAGTTGAGCGACTTGGCTGAGAGGTCCGGGAAGGCTGCTGTGTTGATCCGGTTGCCTCCGCGCTCAATCTGCACGATTTTGATCGGTAGTTTGAGTTCTCTGGAAATGAAAAACTCGAGGGCATGGATGTCACCCATCAATGGGCTGTCTGGCTTGGGCTTGCAGAGGAGGTGGTCGGTATTGGGTGGGTCTCCGGGCTTTGGATCCATCAGTACGACCACGAAGTTCTTTTGGATTTGGGCTTTCTTCTGCCCGAAGGGGATGGGGATGGGGGATTCTTCAATGTCGAATAGGTCGATGGCTTCTCCGGGCTTGACTACCGAATGTTGAACTTTGTTCTTGGCAGCTTCCTTGATTTCCCACAAGTCTTGTCCGTCGAAAACGTACCATTCGCTTTCCCGGTCCACCTCGCCAGCCTGGATCATCATGTTGAAGTGGATGTAGAAGAGCGGGTTGGTCGTCTTGCGTTTGTAGCGGATTTCGCCTTTTTTCTCGATCGTGTCGTCAGCCAGCAGGTCTTCGATGGTATATTTGACCTTGCATTGCAGGTCGTTGACCGTTGCGCCTCGGGCTTCTAGCTCTTCGAGAATCGTATCGATGCGGGCATCGACGGCGGGGGGTTGTGTAAACAGCGCCAGGACTAGAGCCAAAGAAATGATCACAACAATACTCCCGCAAGTATCAAGCCAGCGCCAGCGCGACAAGCGTCAAAGTACGCTCGGCCAACGTTAGAACTGTAGGTGCCCGGTGTTGCCAGGGCAACCTATTGACTTGGCTGGTTGACCAAAGGTAGCAGTTCCGACAATTGGCGAATGACATGATCCGCCTGGGTATGGTAATCGGGCACTGGTCCGTCACCTACCATTAGAACGGTCGTGCAGTTGGCTTCCTTGCCCGAGATGATGTCGAAAAGGTAATCTCCGACCATCCAACTTTCGCTCGGCTGGCAATGCAGTTCGGCGCACAAATCTAGCACGGGTTGAGCCGACGGCTTGATGGCTCCATCGTCGCGGGTGCGCATGGCGTCAACGCCGAGACCGTGCTTCTTGAGCACTAGGCTTACCCATTTGGTTGCGTTGCGCGTCAGGATGGCCAACGGAAAACCAGCTGCTTTGAGGGCGGTCAATGTGTCTGCGGCGCCGTCCTGCAATTGGGATTCCTGGGCGGCTTGGCCTTCGTGGAGATCGAGGATGGCGTTTGCCCTAGCTCGGTCTGGTTCATCCATTTTGGCTAGGGCTTCGAGTATTGGCCCACTAGCTATGCCGATTTCCTGCCTAATGTCGTCGAAGTCCAACAAGGGGATAGTCAGAGTGCCATCCAAGTCAAAGATGACCGCACCGGCCATGGCGTGCTCTCGATTCTGAGGGGTCTCATCAGGCGATGGCGGGCTAGCCGATCAGCGGACTTCAAAAATAGGCACCGGTGGTGCGGTCGAGTATTCGCCGTCTTGGCCTTGGTAGGTGAAGACGATGGTGTTGCCGCAGTCGAAATTCGCCCCAACTTCCAGCATACGCACCTGCCCGTTGGCCAGCAGCGTCCCTAGATCGGGATCCAGGAACTCTCCCCCCAGCGTTCCCATCGATGTACTTTCCGAGCAGGGGAAAGTGAGTTCGTCAGTATCCCCGCTAGGCAGCAGCCCGCTCCCGGCTACTCCAATGGCGGATCTGACGCGGAATTGCTCGCTGAACAGGTCGTTGCCAGGGTCGGCTAATACCTCGTTTGTTGCGAAAAATTGAGTGTCCACGGCCACATCGCTCCGGTTGATAAACTGGAGTTTGATTACATCTGTGTTGGGCTGAGAATCGCCGCTGCCATCGGAGGTGGGCGCATCCTGGCCCACGTCCTCCTGGTCAGCCGAGGTGGCCGAGGGAGCTGAGGAACGCCCCAGATTGCCCGAGTTGCAGCCCTGGGTGAGAGAGAGGCTAACACAGCTCAAGAATACGAAGCCAAGTGTTAAGTGAAGTCCAGCCAGCCATGATGTGCGATCCATGCCAACCTCCTTGTGTAGCAGGAATACCATCGAGCTTGCAGCCGCCCAGGCGGGACCGCCCGAACGGAAGTTGATCAGGTTCTTTCCTAAGGTTGCTCAACTGTAGGGGAAGGGCAGCTGCAAGTCCAATGTTGAAGTGAACTTGGGCGAATCTCAGGGATGCCGGCGTCCATTTGACAGATGGGGCGACCACCGTATAATCGGCCGGTTGGCAGCGATAATCCGTCAGGATTTCGGAATTGTAGCCGCTGAGGTATGGAACGTGCGCGCGTGTATTGTCTGTCGCAAGCGGGGCTTACGGATGGTTTCGGGATGGTCTATAGATAGCAGTGACGGCTGTTCGTCGGCATCGGTAGGCCTGAGCGGATGGCTGAATCTTGGCCAGTGCAAGCGGGTCGTGGCATGTTGATCTCGGAGAGGTTGCATTCGTCCGCCCTGGTCAGAGGAGGGGCAGTATTGAACGCAGGCTTTGTCGGAAACGGAGTCGTTCCCAGTGCCCGCTGACCAGATCACACAGCAGTGGGATGTTGGCGAATGCAGATGGGGTTGCATCGGCGGGAGTCTGGCGATGTCCTGACACCACCTGACATCGCTGATGGGCTTCTCGTTTCCGAAAGTGGGCTGATTTGTGGCGCCCGCTTTTTTGTTTGGTGAGCACGACTCCGGCTTCTTGTCGCAGCTTTGCTCTAATGAGAGGATTCGGGAATCAAGATGGCCTCAGCTCCTGATTTGCTTCGCCTGGTCGATTCGATCAGCCGAGATAAGAACATCGACAAGGATCAGCTCTTTGCCGACCTGGAAGCTGCGATGGCTTCTGCCATTCGCCGGACCTACGGCCAAGTCGAGGATGTAACCGTCACCATTGATCGCATGACCGGCGGGATTGCGGCCGAGTGTGAGGGGCAAACCATCAGCTTGGCGGAGCTTGGACGCATTTCGGCCCAGACCTGCAAGCAGGTGATGATCCAGAAAATACGGGAAGCAGAGCGCAACAGCATCTTCGACGAATTCTCCGAACGCGTAGGGACCATCATCACGGGGACTGTTTCCCGGTATGAGGGCGGTGCCCTGGTGATCAACCTGGGGCGCACTGAGGGTTTCCTCCCGCGCAGCGAGCAGATTCCCGGCGAGAACCACCACACCGGCGATCGCATTCGGGCCTTGATTCTTGATGTTCGCGAGGCCCCTCACCAAGTCAAGATCGTATTGTCGCGGGCGCATCAAGCCCTCATTCAAAAGCTCTTTGAACTGGAAGTTCCCGAGGTCGGGGAGCGGATCATCGAGATTAAGGCGTTGGCCCGAGAGCCAGGGTACCGAACAAAAGTTGCGGTCACCTCGATTGACTCCAAAGTGGATGCGGTAGGGGCCTGCGTGGGTGTTCGTGGAAGCCGGATCAGGAGCATCGTCGACGAGTTGGGCGGCGAAAAAATCGACATCGTCCGCTGGAATGAATCCTCCCAGGTATTGATCTCAAATGCTCTCAAGCCGGCAGACGTGCAAGAAATTGCCCTCTGCTTTGAACTAGGTCGAGTAACCGTTGTGGTTGCCGATGACCAGCTGTCCCTGGCGATTGGAAAGCGCGGTCAAAATGTCCGATTGGCTGCTCGCTTGACCGGTTGGGATATCGATATTCTCACTCCAGCTGAATACAACCGCGGCTTGGATAACATGGAGAAGAGCCTGCGGAGTATCGACGTCGATGATGTTCGCCTCGACAAGCTCTTGGCCATGGGCATGGTTTCCTTGATGGATGTCGAGGAAGTCGGTGCAGAGCCGCTGGTGAGCGAGCTGGAAATTGATGCGGAACTTGCAGAGAAGATCGTCAAGACTGCCGGCGAAGAGGCAAAACGCTGGGCCGCGGAAAACAAGGCTGAGGCCGCTGCCAAGGCTGCCAGTGCTGCAGAAGCAGACGCGGCCGAAGCAACACCGGATGGTGAACAGCCGGAGGCATCAGACCTTGCTGAGCAATCTCCAGAAGGGTCGGCTGATGCCGATGCTACTGGCCAGGATGCAGACAGCGGCGCGACGGCCGCTGAGTCTGGCAGTCCTGAGGTGACGGACGACTCCGAGTCTTCGACGGCTCAGGATCATGAAGTAGGTGAGAGCAACGAAAGTACAGAAGTTGTTGACGGTCCTGATAGCGGATCGATGCCTGAAGCGACCTCGGATGGGCTGGCAGAAAGTGCTGAAACTGCTGCCGACACGGTCAGTCCGGTTACCGAGGAAAGCAAGTAGCTGGCCTAGCAGGGCTGATACCCGGCTGCTTGAGCGTCGGGTGGGAAACAAGGCCAGCTGATGATGCTGGCTGAGCGGGAAGAAACTGAGACTATTCATGGCGGAAGTTCGCGTGGTTGCATGCGAACATTCGAAGCAAGAGGAACGAAGTCCGACCGCTGGCAGGGTGGTGTCTTCAAGGAGTACGTTGTGGCCGAAAAAATGCGGGTTCACATTCTGGCCGCGGAGCTGAGCGTCAAGAGCAAGGACGTTCTGGCCAAATGCGCCGCTGAAGGTCTATCGGTCAAGAACCACATGACTGCTTTGGGCCCTGGGTTGGAGGCAACTATTCGCGAATGGTTTACGGAGGGACGGCACGCTACCACCGTTGAGACCGCCGACCGTGTTGATCTCAAAAAGGTCCGCAAGCCGCGAAAGAAAGTTGCCAAAGCGAGGGTCGGCAGCGAAGAGCCTGCCGATGGCGACACCGATAGTGACGTCGCCGTTGCTGTGATGCAGCCAGAAGACGCAGCTGCAACAGACGCGGCGACTCCGGTGTTGGAAACCGCTACTGCCGCCGGAGCCGAGGAGGCCAGCGACGAAGAGGCCGGCGCCCAGGAAGCCGTTGCAGAGACGCCTGCTCCAGATATCCCTGATGCCGCTGATGCCGCCGCTGCCGAGGCTGCCACCGAAGTGCCTGAAGCAACAGAGGGTGGTGACGCGCCTGCCGCAATCGAGCCACCCCCGGGCGAAGCGCAAGACGAAGCTGACCCCGAGGAATCCCAGGCCGATGGGCAGGCATCTGAAGATGAAGAGCCGCCCGAGGCTCCAGAGCCGATTGCTCCGGCCGGGCCACAAAATGTGCCTGCGCCAGCGAAGCTGACTGGCCCCCGCGTCGTTCGATACGAAGCGCCGGATCGAGATTATGTGCCACCGCCCAGGTCGCCGCGGCGACGACCGGCGGCGGCTGCGGCAGCTCCAGGTCCTGGAGAGGTTCCGGCCCAAGTGCCAGAACCGGGTCGCGGCGATGCCAGGCGTCGGCATGAGCCCGGGCAAGGCGCCGCTGCTGCTGATAAGAAGCGGGGCAAGGCCGGCGCTACCGCTCGGACAAATACGCGCGGTTCAGCTGTACGCGCAGAAGAAAAGATGAAAGAGTGGCGCGACCAGGACTTGATCGAACGCCAGCAGCGGCTGGCCGGCGCCACAGGCCGACGAATTCACCGCCGCAGAGCACGGGATGCGGGTGGCGGATCCTCGACTGCTGAGCGCAAGGGGAAGGTGCAGATCCAAGAGCCGGTGATGGTTAAGGAATTCTGCGCTGCAGTGGGCATACCATTCATTCGCTTGGTCAAGGTGCTCCAGCATGAGCACAATATGATGGCCAACATCAACACGACCATGCCACTCGACGTGGTTGAGATGATCGCCGTTGAAGAGGGTGTTGAGCTAGAAATCCTCAAGGCCAAGTCTCAGCTTGATGTGCTACAAGAAGAAATTGCCGCCAGAGAGCCGACTGCGTTGGCTGCCCGTCCTCCAGTAGTGACGTTCTTGGGGCATGTCGATCATGGCAAGACTTCCATGATGGATGCGATCCGGACCACCCGGGTTGCCTCGGGTGAGGATGGTGGCATCACTCAGCACATTGGCTCGTATCACCTCAAGACCAAGAACGGTACGGCCGTGACATTCCTGGATACGCCCGGGCATGCCGCCTTCACGGCCATGCGAGCCCGCGGGGCACAAATGACAGATATCGCGGTGCTCATTTTGGCCGCTGACGACGGGATAATGCCCCAAACGATCGAAGCGATCAACCATGCCAAAGCCGCTGAGGTGCCGATCGTGGTGGCCATTACGAAGTGCGACCTGGGCGTATTCGATGAGCCTAAGGTCTTCGGGCAATTGGCAGAGCATGGCCTCACGCCCAGTGGCGATTGGGGAGGCGAAACAGACGTGATCAAGACCTCGGCGGTCACCGGTGAAGGTATCGAGGAGTTGATCGAGCATCTCGGGGAACTCGCGGAGTTGCTGGACCTGAAGGCTGACTTTGGTGGGTCTGCGGTGGGGACCGTAATCGAAGCGGAAACGCGCGAAGGTGTTGGATCAGCTGTGCGTGTTCTGGTTCAGCAGGGTCAACTCAAGCCGGGCATGGTGACTGTGTGTGGAGGTGCGTTCGGCAAGGTGAGGGCGATCTTGGATGATCAGGGCAAGCGCATGAAAGAGGCTGGCCCGTCGATCCCCTGTGAAATCTGGGGTCTTGACCAAGTACCCTCGGCTGGTGATCGGTTCTATGTCCTCAAATCACCGCAGCGGGCAAAGTCTATTGCAGAGGAAACCCGCGGTGCCCGGATCATCGAAGCCCGCGCCGGAACTCAAAAAGCCAAAACC
>JAJDDP010000177.1 GCA_029260235.1 Phycisphaerae bacterium
TGGGGACTGGTCAAGTCGCTCTGGGATCACCCGGGCAGGCGGGATTGGTTCGGCGGTGGCGCCGATTGGCCTGGGATTCATTCTATCTGTGTCGATCCGCGCGATTCCAACCGGGTAGCCATCGGCGTTTCCTGTGGCGGCGTATGGATCACCGAAGATGCGGGCGATACTTGGAACTGCTGGGCAGACGGCATGCGGGCAGAGTACATGCCGCCCGATCAGCAGAACAATCCAACGATTCAAGATCCGCACATCATCGTTCAATGCCCCGGGCAGCCCGACAACTATTGGGCACAGCACCATAACGGAATTTTCAAGACGACCGACAACTGTGCCTCGTGGCAGGAGATCAACGAAGCCGGCCCATCGACCTTCGGTTTCGCGGTGGCTGTTCATCCGGAACAACCAGGAACAGCCTGGTTCATTCCTGCTATCAAGGACGAACATCGCATCCCCGTCGATGGAAAACTCGTGGTAACGCGTACCCGCGACGGCGGCGAATCGTTTGACATCCTCAGCAATGGTCTGCCAGAGCAAGAAGCCTACGATTTAGTCTTCCGCCACGCCCTAGCCATAGACAAGACCGGCAACCAACTGGTCTTTGGCTCCACAACAGGAGGCCTATGGATCACCGAAGACCAAGGCGACCATTGGCAGTGCATCAGCGCTCACCTGCCGCCGGTTTTCTGCGTGCGGATTGTCGAGTAGCTAGCGATGGGGCACTGGCAAGTCAGAATTGTTTTGCAAACCAGTTGGGGGTGAATTTCAAGTGGCTCGGAATTGGGCCATGCTTGGGCCGGAAGCAAAACCCTACAGATTTGAACCTCGACATCCCTGTTTGGATGATGGCGTGCCCCGAAGGATCTAATCTGATCGAACGCACTCCATAAAAGCCGATCCGGCGATTGACGGAAATCTCGACGTCGCTCGGTGTGGTTTGGGACAGAACCTGTTCGAATGCGGCCCTGCTCATCTCGAAACGGGATCGCAACGGCCAATCTGTAAGGCAAACAGACAGAAAAATGCCGAGACACACTGGCAACACGAACCATCGCCATCGACGCCGATTCTCGGGTAGGCGCAATCCGCGAGCAATGAGATCTCGATGACTACGGATGTCCGAAATCCGCCCAGCAAAACGGAAGACGGCATACCCCAATAACATGACACCGATCACAAAAACGCCAATTGCCTCGAACCCCAGCCATTCCATCGCACCTCCTGGAAAGCTGTTCCCAAAGATGTAGATGCCAGCAAAGAACGGCGGGATAGCAACCTCAAACTTCGAAGGCGGCATGGCCCATTCGAGCGAGCCGCTTTCGGTACCCCTGACTCGAAAGGTGCGTGGATCCTTCTCGTCGAAGGGTTGGCCGCACTCGGGGCAGACCTGTCTGGTCAAACCATGCAGTAGGTATCCGCAGGAGATACACTCCGGCCGACTATCAGGTTGATTTTCAGGAGCATCGTTCAAGTAGCACTCAGTCCAGTTCAAACGGCGCAATACGCTGCCCAGCAGACCTTCACAAGATGATAGCCTCGGAGTATACAGGAGCATCTGTTCGGTGCGGTTAATTTCCGGGCAGGAACACACTTGAACTTTGTTCAATCTGCCGCAATGGAAGGTCGTCCAAGATGAGCAAGCCGCTGTGGAAGCCCTCGCCTGACCAGATCGAGCAATCCAACCTGCACGCCTTCATGCAGGCCGTCAACGACGCCCATGGCTTGTCCATCGGCGACTACGACGCGCTCTATGCTTGGTCGATCGAACATCCGGAATTTTTCTGGCCTGCGGTCTGGCGCTTCGGCGGTATGATTGCCAGCCGGAACTGGGATGCCGTATTGACCGATGGCGATAAGATGCCCGGGGCTACTTGGTTCGACGGAGCACGGCTCAACTTTGCCGAGAATCTACTTCGCCATCGCGGCGATCAACCCGCCCTCGTTTTCCAGGGCGAGAATGGTTCGCGGCGCTCCATCACTTATGGGGAGTTGTATGAGCGGACGGCTGCCCTTGCGGCTGCACTTCGCGAGGTGGGCGTTCAAGTCGGCGACCGCGTGGTTGGCTTTATGCCCAATTTGCCCGAAGCCGTCATCGCCATGTTGGCTGCAACCAGCCTCGGGGCGATTTGGTCGTCGTGTTCGCCAGATTTCGGCATCAACGGGGTGATGGATCGGTTTGGCCAAATCGAACCGAAAGCGCTCTTCACCGCTGACGGCTACTTCTACAACGGCAAGACAATCGATTCTCTCAAACGGGCCGCCGCAATCGCCGAGCAGATCTCCAGCATCAAGAAGGTAGTGGTAGTGCCTTACGCTGCCGAGAAACCTGACCTCGCTAATTTCAGCCAGGCGGTACTGTTCGACGACTTCGCAGCCGGCAATCCTGGCGAGATGCATTTCGAGCAGCTCCCCTTCGATCATCCGCTCTACATCATGTACTCCTCGGGCACCACCGGTGTGCCCAAGTGCATCGTGCACGGGGCTGGCGGAACGCTCATTCAGCACCTCAAGGAGCTGATGCTCCACACCGACTTGAAGCGCAGCGATCGGATTTTCTACTTCACCACCTGCGGTTGGATGATGTGGAACTGGTTGGTTAGCAGCCTAGCTACCGGGGCAACCGTCTTGCTCTACGACGGTTCTCCGTTCTATCCCGATGGTAATGTGCTCTTCGATCTGGCCCAACAAGAGGGGATGACTGTATTTGGCACTAGCGCCAAGTACATTGCCGCGGTGGAGAAGGCTGAGCTTGCCCCGCGAGAAACGCACGATCTTTCGGCGTTGCGGGCTATGCTCTCGACCGGGTCGCCACTGGCTCCAGAGAGCTTCGAGTTTGTCTATGAGGACATCAAGACTGACATCGTGCTTTCCTCCATCTCGGGCGGAACAGATATCATTTCGTGTTTTGCCTTGGGCTGTCCGATTCGTCCGGTCTACGCCGGCGAGTTGCAGGCCCTTGGGTTGGGCATGCGCGTCGAGGTGTTCGACGACGAGGGCAAATCGGTTCGGGGGCAAAAGGGTGAATTGGTTTGTACCGCGCCGTTCCCCTCCATGCCGGTGAGCTTTTGGAATGACCCTGACGGCAAGAAATATCACGATGCCTACTTCGACGTGTACCCAAACATTTGGCGGCACGGCGATTATGTCGAGCGCACTGTGCACGACGGCATGGTCATTCAAGGGCGATCCGACGCAGTCTTGAACCCCGGCGGCGTCCGCATCGGGACAGCCGAAATCTATCGGCAGGTCGAAGCTCTCCCAGAAATCGTCGAAGCGTTGGTCGTTGGCCAAGACTGGGACAACGATGTCCGGGTGATCCTCTTCGTTCGCCTCATCCCCGGCGTTGATCTCGACGAGAGCATGGCCGACCGGATCAAGAAGCACATTCGCCAAAACACCACCCCCCGCCACGTTCCTGAGAAGGTCATTCAGGTGGCTGACATTCCACGGACCATCAGTGGCAAGATCGTCGAGTTGGCTGTTAGAAACGTGATCCACAATAGGCCTATCAAAAATGCCGACGCTCTAGCCAACCCCCAAGCACTGGAACTCTTCAGAGATCTACCCGAGCTTCGATCATAGGTTTCTGATGCAACGGCGACGAGGCCGGCTACCCGTGCCACACGGGGCAATCTCCAGCCGTGGGCTCAAATGGTCGCTGTGAGGCTTCGAGCGTATCCGGCAGGCGACCAGTTGCTCGCCTGCCGAAGTCGTCAGGCAAGGCCGGTGCGGAGCCCCTTTCGAAGGTGTCCTCGACGTCCTGCCGAATTGGCCTGCTGACCGCATTCCAGCAGCACTACGGAGCTTTCTGGGGAGCGATAAGCGCAGTCCCGCCCATCGAGACTCGTAACCTCAGGCGGAGGGGTGTGGGCCTGCCTTGGGCATTTTTCCTGCTTTGCAGGGAATATGCCGAGCGGGTATCCTGTTCCCTCTGTTGCAAGTGCCCGGCGGGCCAATGAAGCCGGGCAGGGGCCATCCCTGGGTTTTCAACCGAACGATTTCTCGGCTGCATCGTGCAGCGAGAGCACAAACAGTTCGTGTTTTCCAAACTACGTTGGAGGAATTTGTCATGTTGCGCAATTTGATGATGTTGGCGTGTGTCGCAGGTCTAGTTGTCGTCGCTTCCCCGGCCTTGGCTGGCGACTGTGCAGGTTGTACGAAAGTGTCTGATTCAGGCGACGGTTTCTGCTGCGGCAAAGGCTTGGCTTTTGGTGTCAATCTGACCTCGCAGAATCTGTACAAGGCATTGGTAGGCGAAAAAGTTGACGCTGCCAAAATCGAATGCAAGGGCTGCAAGAAGGCGGCCGGCGAGGGTGGCTCCTGTTGTGGCAAGTCATTCGCCCACGGCAATGCCTACAAGTCCCCGGTCGCATTCAAGTTGGCCAAGGGTGAAGCCTACACCGCCAAGAAGGCTGAGCATTGCAGCAATTGCAAGAAAGCATTCGGCGATGACGGCTTCTGCTCCGGTTGCAACGCCGGGTTTGTTGCAGGCCGCATCTTTAAGGACAAGGAAAGCTATGACGCCGCCCTGGGCGCCCACAAGGTTCTAGCCAAGGCAGCCGCGTCCAAGTGCGAAGCATGTGCAGTCGCCATGGTCACCGATGGCACGTGTGATCACTGCAAGGTCAGCTTCAAAGACGGCAAAAAGATCAAGAGCTAACCACCGACCCTAGATAAACTGATAGGCTTCCTGCCCGCTACGGTGCCCTGCAATACGCAGCGGCGCTTTCAGGCAGGAGGCCTATCTCTTGCGCCAAGCCCACGCCACGAGTTCTCAAATCTGAAGATTGTTGTCTGCGCGCTGCCAAAAATGGGAACGCTACGTGCATGACGTACTCGACCATCATTGTTCTTCAGTAAACCAGCCCGAACCTCCCCCACTGTGGGTGGTTGGCACAGCCCTTGCCCGATTGTTGCCGTTGGCGGCGGCCCGCCTGGCACACCCTGCGAATCAACTATTGAGAGGAAGGCACCATGTCGAGCGGCGAACTATCACCTGAGCGGTCTGGGAGTTTACTGAGGCTGACTGTCATCATCTTGGCATGCAGTTTTGGCTCAGCGGCAACACTTCAGGCACGGCAAAACATTCGCAGTGCGTTCTTCGACGTTTACCCCGGGGCAGTGGGTACTGCTATCGAGACCGTCCCCAGCCATGTAGCCCATTGCGGTGTCTGCCACTACGATTTTGCTGGCGGCGGGCCTCGCAATCTCTACGGTGCTCGGTTGGAATTGGCCCTGCCGAATTTTGCCAGCAACCCAAATGGTCGTCGCCAAGCGGTCGAATCGATCCAGGATGAAGATTCCGACCTTGATGGCTTTAGTACGCTGATCGAAGTCACCGACCTGATGACCTACATCAACACGCCGACATTCCCCGGATTGACGCCAGCCAATGTCGGTAGCGCCGTCAACGTGGACCTAGCTGATATTCAAGGCAATCTGGTCCCCAGCACGGGCGGCGACACCACGCCTCCTGTTGTGACTCTTCTGCTGCCCAACGGCGGCGAGACGTTTGTAGCCAACTTCGGCACAACCGTTCAATGGACGGCCGGCGACGCCAGCGGAATAGCGGCCATCGACCTTCACCTATCTGATGACGACGGAGCTACTTTTCGAACGATTGCCCAGGGCTTGGCCAACACCGGCAGCTTCACTTGGTATGTAGCCAATCGACCAACTACGCAGGCGCGATTCCGCGTGGTTGCGACCGACAACGCGTTCAATCAGGCACAAGACGACAGCGATGCCGCCTACACGGTTGAATCACCGCCGGGTGGACTTGCCCCGACGACCCTTCGAGACTTCGACATGCCTGGCAGTCAACCGTTCGAGGCGGGGATTTTGAATCCACCAGAAGCCTGCTCCGTCTGCCACGGCGGATACGACGAAGCCGTCGAACCGTATTTCAACTGGGAGGGCAGCATGATGGCCCAGGCATCGCTTGACCCCATCTTCCTGGCCAACATGGTCATCGCCAACCAGGATGCTCCGGACTCCGGTGACATCTGCCTGCGATGCCATTTCCCCCGCGGTTGGTTGCAAGGACGATCAGTGCCCACCGATGGGAGTCAGATGCTCAGCACAGACAAGAGTGGCGTGTCCTGCGATTTCTGCCACCGCTTGGTCGATCCTTTCTATGACCCGGCCCAAAACCCGGTTGAGGACGCTGCAATTCTGGCTGTCTTAAGTTTTCCCGCCAGCGCTTTTGGCAATGGTACAGCCACCATCGACCCCACCGGTGCCAGGCGAGGCCCCTTTGTCGATGCAGCCACGGGCCATCCGATTCTTGTTTCGCCATTTCATCGCGAAGCGGCGCTATGTGGAACATGCCACGATGTGAGTAACCCAGCCTTCGAGAAAGACGCAGAAGGAGACTACGTTCCCAACGAATTCGATGCACCGGCTACGGATTTCTCACCGAATGTCATTGCGCCCGTCGAGCGCACCTACAGCGAGTGGTTCAACAGCGAATACAATACGCCCGGAGGCGTCTTTGCTCCGCAGTTCGGAGGCAACAAGGACTTTGTTGCTACCTGCCAAGATTGCCACATGCGCGACGTGACCGGTCAGGGCTGCAACTTTGGAACGCCGCCGATCAGAGACGATTTGCCGCTGCACGACATCACCGGCGGAAGCACATGGTTAGCGGGTCTGATGAGCACACTGTTTCCGGGCCAGGTCAATGATACTGCCATGCAGGCCGGCATTGTTCGGGCCAGGTACATGCTGCAAAACGCGGCAGGTCTTGCCGGGGAGCAGGAAGGCCGAGATCTCAAAATCACCGTCACCAACGAGACGGGCCACAAGCTGCCTACCGGCTATCCGGAAGGGAGGCGGGTCTGGATCAACGTGAAGTTCTATGACCCGGGCATGACCTTGGTCGGCGAGTCCGGTTCATACGATGCCGGGACCGGCGTGCTGAGCCACGACGCCGAAGTCAAAATCTACGAAATCGAGCCCGGCCTCGACGAGGTCACAGCGCCTCTGGTAGGCGTAAGTCCTGGCGCATCGTTCCACTTCGCCCTGAACAACGCGGTCTTCAAGGACAATCGCATTCCGCCACGCGGCTTTACCAACGCAGCCTTCGCAGTCTTCGGTGGTTCACCCGTCGCCTACAGCTACCCCGACGGTCAGTATTGGGACGACACACTCTACAGCATCCCCGGCCAGGCCACTTCCGCAGACGTGACGCTCTACTATCAGAGCACCAGCAAGGAATTCATCGAGTTCCTTCGGGACGAAAACACAACCGACAGCCAAGGACAGGATTTGTACGATCTGTGGAACAACAACGGCAAGTGCCCACCGGAAGTCATGGTCCAGTTGCAAGTCCCTCTGGTCCCGCTTGCGCCGGGCGATCATGACGGTGACGGCGACATCGACTTGGCTGACTACGCCAGCTTCCCCGCATGCTTGACCGGCCCAGAAGGAGGCAACTTGAGTGGCTGCGATCCGTTCGACTTCGATGTTGACACTGATATTGATCTAGCGGACTACGCTGGTTACCAACTGGTTTTTCCCGAGTAGGGCAAAGAACAACTGCCCGCCAGTGCCCACTGCACCTAGACGTTTTGTCTTGAGACACGGGGGACTCAGAGACCCAAGAGTCGTGCGACAGGAGCGTTCAAGCGAGACCAGTGGACTCTAGCCTGCCTCGGTGACCTCTGGTGCGAGAATCGTTGTCGTTGTTCTGGGCAAAGTCCATCGCGGCGGGGTTGGTCCCGAAACTCTAGGCGTCGCCCTTCTCGGCCACTTGGTGTTCTGGACAATGGCAGCACCAAGTGGTTGCAGACTGGCCGTGCTATGTCGAGGCCTTGATTGAACCATGGGGAGTGGTTTGTTGATTCAGTGTCGGGGGCGAGGATGGCCGCCGGCTCGTGCGATGTTCTTGCGGGTTTCTTCTGGTTGTAGTTGTACTGTTGCGCCGACTGGGCCTCTGAGGGGATGGCGGACATGGCGTGACAGAGGCATTGCTTCTCGGGGTTCTGACCCACAACTAGGGCGGATTGCCCCAACATCCTAGCTGAGAAATCGTTCTGCGTTCCGTCTTATCGGCCGTCGGATAACGGCCTGTGGTGATGTTGTGCTCACGCGCCGGCGGGGTCTGGTGACGTCACGCATGCGAGTCGCGTGGCTTTGCACTGGACCCCGCCATACTTTACGCCGCTATCGCGTCTGGATAATTCGGTATGTATAACGCCAGATTCTCCATTCGAACCAGATCCAGAATGACCTCACTCGAAGGAAACGCCGAAACCCATCATCCACGACGCATCAAATCCATGTTGCCCACAGTCAACGGCCGCCTAACTTTCGGCGCATGCAATGGTTATGCCTTAGTTGCACCGGGTGAAGTAGGTTGTGTGTTGAATCGGATCAACGATCCTCACAATCCGCCGATCTTCGCGCTCGCTGCCGTCGAGGTGAAGTTGTGCTTGAGGCTCCTAGGAGCGTCATTTTGGGACTTTGCCCGCGGGCGAGGGCGTGTCGGGATTTGGCATGGGGGTTGCCCAACCATCTCGTGTAGAGGACAGAAACTCACTTAGGCAAGACTTCAGCGGGCCGCAGTGCCTGGAACGAGAGGCCGGCGTTGCTCATCACGGAAGCGCGCCGCAGACAGAGGGGTTTGGGAAGCATGAACGAGGAATCATTTCAGCGAAAACTGACCGAATTGGTGGCTGAGATTGGCACTTTGCCGGTCGGCGAGCGCGACAAGCTCGAGCTGTTGGCCAAGCAAACCAAAGATCGCCATCAGCAACTCAAGAAAACAGTCAGCAGCCTGCAGGAGAGTATCGATTTTCTACGGCTCTCCATCAAGTACATCCTCTTTGATCTTGAAGCCACCCGCCGAGAGAACAAGTACATGCGCAAGCTGCTCGAAGAAGGTTCAGATCAATCGGAATCTTGAACGCACGTTCTTAGCCGTCGGTGAAGTTAGCCGGCGGGTGTAAGCCTTCTAGTCTTACTCCTGGGATGGGAGGGCTTCACATCACTAGCCGTCGTGATGGTCCAGTCGGTCTATCGACTCGGGCATCACGGCGGTATTCTTCTGCGCTGACTCCCCATAACTACTGTTGATAGCTGGCAATGCAGATGCTTGGTTTTGCGCTGTTGTTATTCCGAGATCGGGCCGACGGCGGTGATCACCCTGCGCCGCGCCACCCCGCGGCTGAAGAGGGAGGATCTTGACACCGCTGCTTTCCCCGGGCATGCTCTCGTGCTGATCGGGCCTAGCCTTCGCCAGATGTGGCGCGGAAATCTGGAACTTCTTGGGCAACTCACGAAGATTACGGAGATGGATTATGAACAAACGATGGCTTTACCGTTTCGGATGGCTGACCATGATTGTCGGTATCACAACTCTTGGCACCGGATGCCCGACCACGGCCGGCGGTGGTGGCGGAGATGATGACGGCGGCGACCCAGCCCCTGAGTGCGCGGTCAACGACGATTGCGATGATAACGATCCTTGCACAACCGATAGTTGCGGCGACGATGGAAACTGCGCCACAGCCCCCGTGGAGTGTCCCGACGGTCAGGAGTGCGACGGCGAAACCGGCGACTGTGCTGACACTGGCGGTGGCGAAGGCGGAGGCGATCCTGCAACCGGCGACGCCGCAGCAGGCGAGACGACCTACGCATCAGATTGCATGGGCTGCCACGGCGATCCGGGTGATCCCCCAGGGCCGGTTGGTCCGGGCATCGCTGGAGCTGACGCGGAAGAACTCGCAGCCCATTTGACGGGCGCCGAACCCCACGCCGGGGGAGAGTTTCCTGAGCTGGGTGAGGCTGACTACGCGAACATGGCAGCCTACTTGGCCACGTTTTAGGATTCGACCTGTTCGCGCGGTCTGCGGCTTGGCTGACTGTGCGCTGAAGACAGTAACGGCCGCGCTGTGCGTGACAATAGTCGCGGGCAGCGCGGCCTCTTTGATGGGCTGACACACTCACGCACTCTCTGCGGAATGAGAAACGATTATTCCTGGCGAGGATCCAAGACCGGATTCCTTCTTATTCTCCAAGGCTTGCTCGAGCATGCGCATCTGCGTAACTTGCGCGAACCACCGTGATCTCTGACCTCCTGCATCTTACATATTCCAACCCATACACAGGCGTTTGATCAGTCCCACTTCCAATTCTCGCTCACGCCCCAGCGGCTCTTACCCGACCCACACGAATCATAGTGCTCGGTGGCCAGCACAGAGATCCGATTCTTGCCATCCGGACATATCCAAAGCCCGGATCCGGCATCAAAATTCGTACCCGTCACGCCCACCAATGGGTCACAGCTATCACCGGTACTCACATCTTCCTTGTTGGTGAATTCAAGCTTCATTTCCGAATCCTCGGTGAAGTGCAATCTATAACCGAAAACCTGGTCATCGTTCATTCCCGCACCACAACGGAATGCTGGACCCTCACTACCAAACATCACCATGTAGACACCACCATCGAGGTGATCCGCTATCAGGTTCATGTTTTGGGGAGAGCAATCGGAAAAATTGTCACCTCCTGGATAGAGTTCCCCTCTGTGCCACTCGTCGATGAAATGGAATTCAGGGGTGCCATCGAGCGAGGTCCCTTTTGATTTAAGGAAGATAATGTCGTCGCACCCATCCTTGACACATGCCGCTATCAGGTAGGTTCTATCCTTCAATCGCGTGATACCCACCGCCGAGTGGTGCTTGTCTGGTTTTTTCAGTGGGTCATCCAAGTCTTCCGGGTTATCGATGTATTGGGGATGCGTCCTGTAGATGTCTATCAGATATTTGAAGCTGAGGGTGGGTGACGCACCCCTGTCTATTTTCCACACTCCTATTTGGGGTCGGGTCTCGTTCTGAAAATCTTCCAAGGCCACGAAAAGATACTCGCCTATGAGCTGCGTACCTCCTGGGTGGTTGTAGCTGTGTTCAGTTCCCGCTTCACTAATGAGGCTCTGATGTACTACCGCGTCATGCCCACCATTTTCGCTACCGAAGCTCTGGGTTTGCACGAGTACAATGTTGGACTGATGGTTATGTTCATCGCTCATGGTCACGGCGAGAAACCGGTCCTTCTCGCCGCTCCCAAGCCCTTCGTTGTCGAAATACTGTATGCTTTGCAGGTGTCTCTTGTTGCCGCCGCCAACGCCGCCGGGCGTAATCAGTCCCTGCCCAGCAGGCCAAGCGAATTTGTCCTTGTTCACATCCTGCCCATCCAGCTCATGCAGGAATGTCGTCACATTGAAGACGGCTGGGTTGCACTGCTGGGTATATGGACTGAGACAAAACGTATATCCTTCCAGTTCACACAGAAGGTGTCTTTTGGGATCACCGTCATCACAATCAAGATAGTTCGCGACATATCCGTCTGGAGGAGGATCGCCGTCAAGCCCGCAGATGAAGTTGTCGCTACGGCCAAATCCATCGTCATCTGAATCCAGATACCAATAGGTGACGCCCTCATGAGTAGATTCTACGTCAGCTAGAGGTTGCAGTTCGACATAGGAATGTCCCGAACTAACCGAGATGTTGTACAGGCCGCCGTATCGAAGTTCCGGCTCTATTTCCGTGGCTTGGCGAACGACCACGAAATAGTAGCATGTCGATGGCAACGTTACTTCCACCGACACTTCCGGAAATCCAGTAAACAGATGTTCCTTGAAAAGAGAAGGGCCGCAGGCCTTGGTGCCTCTAATGCTGAGATCCAAGTCACTGCCCGTGACCGGACACGCGCCCTCATGCAGAACCGAAATGTTCACCGTTTCGCCGGCATGTCCGAAGAAACCGTAACTATCTCTATCCGTTTTGAACGAGTTCCCAAGGTGTGATTGTCTCGAGTTGTTTGCGGCACAATCGTACGAATCCGTCGTTGATTCGACGTTTCTCAGGGGGTCCAGTTCCAAAACGCCTGTGGTCGATTCGACCAAAATTGAGTAGAGCCCACTGTATCGCTCTTCCAGTGGTATATTCTCATTCTGTGCGACCACGACATAATATTCACCAGTCTCTGGCAGTTGTCCTCCAACATTCAAGACCGAAGATCCGGTATCGACATGTTTGAATCTTACCCCGGGCATATGATCTCTGAATGCCAGCGTCAATTCATGGCCGGAATCAAAGCAGGTATGAAGAGGCTCGACCGTGATGTTCACAACATCGCCGGCAAAGCCGGAGAAGCTGTAGGTATCTCTGTCTCTTGTCAGCCGATTCCCAAGATAAGAATTATACTGTACCGATTCGGCAAGTAGTGATGTTGAGCAGCAGGCCATCAGCGAGATGGTCAATAGCATGGACCTGTTCATGGCATTTGCTCCTATCAATCGACATTTTCCAGTTGCCTGATCTCAATCGATCACCCTATCCGGACGGCCTGCTCGATTCAGCGCGGTACGGCCTCCATCGCCATCGACCACGCCAACAGCCGCGGGAAATTAATCGGATCTTCTACATTCCGTGCGCAGTTGCCGAGAGATGCGGGACTGCGGCCATCATCATGGCCCCGTGAACGTTGTCTGGACGACTGCGTAATCGGCCTGGTCCACGGTGCCGCTGAGATTCACGTCAAAACACCCGCATCCGAAGGTAACGCCTGCACCGGGGCCGGTCAGGCACGCTTCGAAACCGGCGTAATCGAGTAGGTCTACACCGCAGGTATGATCGCAGTCGCCCCGCGGCGTCTGGAACCAGAAGCCGCCGGTCAGTTCAAAGCCGGCGCTGGTCATGATCGGGCCTGCATCCGGCTGGCCGACCGTACCTGACAGCTCGAAATCGCCGCCGGTGCTGAACATCGCCCCGCCGCCGTCGATGGTGTAACGCGTGATCTCAAACTGCGGAGCGCGGGCATCGGCGTCGAGGCCCGCGGTTGGCAAGAACGCAAATGCGGCTGAGATGCACACGAGTGAGAATGTTGCGTTCATCGAATCACTCCTTGGAGATTCGTCGTCATGTCCGAACGGTGACGCGAGACTGTCCTGAGCCGTATGCCTTAGCGTGCGCGGACGTCCGCGCGGGCGATAGCCCACGGCTCAGTTCGTCACTTCGCTAGGGTGGCGGCGGGAAATCGACCAGCACTGGGCCGTCGTAGATCCTCCCGGTAGTCGATCTGAGCGTCACCATGCAATCCTCATCCCCGGTGAGCGGCGCGCTGGTGCGAAGCGTAAATTCGAGCGAGATCTCCTCGTATGGTTCTAGAATGGCGCGTTGAGCCTCCACCGGCGCGACGTGCAACGGGCAGTCGGTAACCGTAACGACATAATCGCTCTTGAGGTCCGCGAAGTTGCCGAGATCGACGCACAATTGCGCCATGCGCGTGTCGGCAGTATATGGTTCTGCGTGGGCCGCTATGATGGCGCCGACCGACTCGGTCTTGATCACCTTCAGGCTAACCGCGTCTACGACCAACATAAGGAGGTCGTCGGTGGCGAGATAGGCCCTAATCTTGATTGGATAGGTGGGGCCTTGGTCGTCCTGGGCATGGTAGAGCGGGTGGTCAGGCGCCACCGTGAAGTTGAGCGTTTCGTCGCCCTTCACGACCTCCACCGCGACATCGAACGCTCGAACCGCCGGCACCGCGGACTTCGGCAGCTTGTTGACACGTATTGTAAACGTCTCGGGAGGCGGGCCCTCGTCCAGTGCCTCTATGAAGAACTCCTCCCCCTCGCTAACGGCGACCGCAATGACCGCCTTGTGCTCGCAGTCCATGCCGTACTCGTTCACTTCGCAGTCCTCGATATCCTCCGTGAACGCGACAAGCCCACCCATGTAGCCGTGTAGCGCGTCCACACGGGCGTCCGCAGTCGCGGAATACGGTGGTGCAGTCAGCGATTGGCGCGGACTCAGCGTGGTGAAGTCGCCGCTGCCCGCCGGTGAGCGTACGGCGATTTGCAGCCACCTAGCCATCCCATTGAATGCACCCACGCCGAAATCCAGCTTGGCGGTGAACAGGCCGTTGAGGACGTTCACCGCTGTGACGTCCACCGTCGATCCGACCTGATTGCCGCCGGTGGGCGGATCGCCGCTCCCGACGTCGTCCCACAGGCTGAACTGAAAGTCTGCCGTCGCGCTGAGCGGCACGCCGGCGTGCTTGAGCTGTCCCTGATAGGTAAATTCGGTGCCAAGCGGCGACTGCGCCCAAGCCGCGCTTGCAGCCAATCCGACACCCAGACCAGCCGCACAAGTTACCATGCACGCGCGCGTCATGATGTCTCTCCTGTTTGAGGTGTTGCCTGCTTGGTGCTGGGTGAACTGGAGATGAACGTCCCGACCCGCTCCGCGCAGCTTCTCGCTGCCATGCAGGCCAGTCCGGTAACGGAAGGTCAGGGCGTCGTGCTGTGCATCATTTCACTGGGGCGGACTCAAAAGCCCATGTGGGGCCCCATCATGGCTGCTGTATTGCCGTGCATGTGGCCGGTGGGTCCGCCATCGGTCATATGAAACTCCATTGCATCGCTGATGATGATCAATTCCTCGGTGTCTCCGTCGCCATCCAAGTCGTCAACGTCAGGCGACAGGATGCACTCATAAACTTGCCCACACTCGAAATCCTGTCCCAGGAATCCGGGCACAGCCATCGTATTGGGGATGGCTTCGCCGTCGGCGAGGTGGCAACCAGCTTGGCCTGGCTCATCGAGAGGTCCAAGCCCGATTATCTCCACGCAGGGCAGCGAGACTGTCATGTCTTCGCCGGCGGCGACGATCACATCCTCCGAGAGTTCGTCAAAACCCATGTGGCTCGCGAAATAGTTGAGGTGGAATGTGCCTTCAGTTTGCGACTGATTGCTGAGGTGGACGGTCATGCCCAGGCCTGACGAAGCCAAGTCGCCTCGGGAATCAAAACCTATGTTCTCGGGCATGTGCTCGCTGTATCCGTTCATCATGGTGCCGCCGTAGCCGCTCTCACCGCCAACATTTGCGGCCACATTGATGGCCTTTGCGGCAACTTCCGACGCTGAGCCGGAGTTTTCCGCACCGCTAGGAACAACACCCGCCGAGCAGCCAGCGATGATTATCGCCACGACTGACAGGGGAAGAACAGGCCAATAGACACGAAACATGGTCAAATCTCCTCGCAAAGGGAACAAATACAGGTACTCAGCACGACAGCACCGTGCCAGGGCAGCAACGTGCGGGCCCAGGCGCACCGATCCTACACTGCCCTAGCACAGGGCCAGCAAGCACCGTGCCACTCCGAAGGTGCGGTTTCTTGAGTGCACTGCTCAAAGCTAACCCGCCAGTCAAAGTCCACACGACCGCCTCCAGCTAGTTGGATCCAACTACAATCAACCCGCCATCGGAGACTGCCAATTGTGAGAACTCGCCTACGTGCCCATGGCAACCAATCTCCATTACCCCCGGCAATTCTGCTCATAGATGCAGCTTCACGAAGGGGCGGTTCGACCAGAATTGGGTCATCTGCGCATGATGAAGAAGGCGTAGCTGTAGTACTGCGAACAGTTTCCGAATACCGATATCTCCTTCCGGGCTTCTGCCAGAACAGTTTCAGCCTCCGGAATTCCTTCCCACATCTGTTCGTTCTCCGTAACTCGTTCCGCCAAAGGGTCGTAGTACGACTCGGTCCAGGATGATGCGGGCAGGACAAAGTGATCGATGCTCTCGTAGCCCAGGCCCGAGATAACATCGAGTTTCCTTTCGACGCTGCCGATTTCGGGATACTCACGCCAGAAGTCGATGGCTTCCCGGGGTGGATTGGGCTCGAGCCACACAGCCTCGCTAACCGCCACGTACCCACCGGGTTTGACGAAGTCCTTCACTTTGGCGAGTCCCTTTTCGAAGCCGATGCAGTAGATTGCGCCCTCGGACCAGATTACATCGAAGGTGGAGGGCTCAAACGCCATGTCGTTCATATCAAGCTGAACAGTCTCAAGCCGGTCCTCGACTCCTGCACACTCGGCAGCCCTCCTCATCCTTGCGATCATCTGTGGCAGCAGGTCCAGTGCTACCACGGTGCCCTCGGAAAGCCTGAGAAGTTCGACGGTCTGCATCCCTGGACCGCATCCAATGTCCAGGATTCTGGGTCTTGCCGGTAGATGCTCCATCATCTCGAAGGCCTTGCGGGTGAGGGCGTTGTCGCCGGGCCCGGCCCTGGGGAGGGTGCCGTACAGTTCCATGAAGTAGTCCATTCGATCCATGTCGTCTCTCCAGGCCTAATGCTCCTCTGCAAGCTCCAAACTGGGTGATTCAAATCAGCGGCGCGCACAGCCGTGCGGCGCCTTCGATAAGTTGCTTTCTAATCGGTGGATGCAGCACGCTCTTGTGGTCTACCCGACGGCCATTAGCGCAGTGCTCCTCGATGTCTTTGACCAACGCCGCAGCTACGCCCTCGTCGTAGATCAAGGCGGTAATCTCAAAGTTGAGCCTAAAGCTGCGCATGTCCATGTTGGCTGACCCCAACATGCCCCAGCGGTTGTCTACCGTGGCGATCTTGGAATGCAGCATGCCGCGGTCTAGTTCATAGACTTCGACGCCCCCCTCGAGCAGCTCAGCGTAGTAGCTTCTGCCTGCCCACAGGGCGATCTTCGCATCCGTCCGGGTCGGTAGTACCAGCTTCACCTTGACACCGCGGAACCGGGCATGAATCAAGGCCATGCGAATTGCGTGCGACGGCACAAAGTACGGCGTAGCGATATGGATTGTCTCTTGGGCAGCCTCCAACGCCGCAAACAGCAAGTGCTCAAGCGCGTCGATTCCTTGGTCCGGGCCGGTGGGCAGGATCTGAACAATGGAAGTACCTTGGCCAACCGGTGCGGGGAAGAAACGATCATCGTGCAGCGCGTTTCTGGTCGCGAACAACCAGTCCTCGGCGAAAATCTGTTGCAAGAAGAGGGCGGCCGAACCGCGAACCCTCATCTGGCTATCATGCCAAGGGCTCAGCCGCTTGAGGCGCCCGCGATACTCATCGCCGACGTTTTGACTACCTAGGAATCCGGTGCATCCATCGACCACCACCACCTTGCGATGGTTTCGCAGATGCGGCGCCCATCGCCGACGCAAAGGATACAGCGGCATAAAGAAGGCCACCTCCACACCGGCATCCACCATGCGTTTCGTGAATCGCTTAGATAATCGAAAGCAGCCCACCGCATCAAGCAGCAAACGACACTCGACACCCTCCCGGGCCTTCTCGATCAGCAAGTCGCGAAAGTGCCGACCTGTGGCATCGTCTTGCCAGATGTAGTATTCCAGGTGGACGTGCTTCTTGGCCCCTCGAATAGATTCTTCCATCGCAGAATAGATGGCATTGGCATCGTTGTAGACTTCGACTTGGTTGTCGTTGGTCGCAGGCATGCCGACAAGGCGACGGCCGATCTGCTCTACGCCGGCAAGATTGTCGGATAGGCCTGCGTGAAGGAGTTTTCCGGCTGCATCTGCTTGCAGCTCGGCGCGGCGGCTAAATCGCTGGATACGGTGTACGATCCGTCGACGCTTGCGATGCACGCGGCGAACGACCCGGTCAGCCCCGAAAACAGCGTAAAAGCAGAATCCCAGCAAGGGTATCGCGCTTAGCCCCATGACCCAGGCGAGCATAGCCATAGGTTCTTTTCGGCCGCGCAAGACGCCAACCACGCCAATGCAGGCCAATGCAACATGAGCCCCCAAAAACCAAGTCCATCCGTTCATAGCCATAGGAGTGTTGGCTTCTGGCTACGGCATGTCAACAAAACTAATTCTGCAATGTTCCTGGGGATGTTATGGGCGGTTGTTCTGATTCAGCCGACCAATTGGACGGCATGTTTTCCTGCAGGAGCGACCTCGCCGACGATGGCGGCGCATGGTGCGTTCTTCTCTTGTAGGCTGTCAATGAGCGCATCTGCCTGATCGGCCTCAACTGCGATTAGCAGGCCGCCGGAGGTCTGGGCGTCGGCCAGGACGTTGACAAGCGCTTCGCTTACCGCGCCGACGTCGAGGCGGGCGCCGAGGTGCTTGAGCGTGGCTTTGTGGGCACGGGTCACGATGCCTTGCCCCGCCAGGTCGAGCGTCCGTTGCAATAAAGGCACGCTCTTGGCCTTGATGGTGATCGAAACGGTGCTGCCCTCTGCCATCTCAAAGGCGTGACCGATGAGGTCAAAACCGGTAATGTCGGTGGCGCTATTGACCCCGACTTCTACCATGGCTTCGCATGCGCCCCTGTTGAGATGCACCATCACCTCGATGGCTTCAGTTAATTCGGTTTCGGCAATCGTGCCACTCTTAGCCGCCGAAGTCAGCACGCCGCTGCCGATTGGCTTGGTTAGTACCAACACATCACCTGGCTTGGCTTGGTCGTTGGCAACGATGTTGGCTGGGTCGATCAATCCGGTGACAGACATGCCGTACTTGACCTCAGCATCGCGCACGCTGTGGCCGCCGACGATGACTGCACCTGCTTTGGCAATGCGTTCAGCTCCGCCCTTGAGGATTTGGCCCAAAACTTCAGCGGGCAGCTCCTTGTCGGGGAAGCCGACGATATTCATCGCCGTGATAGGCTTGCCCCCCATCGCATAGACGTCAGAGAGCGAGTTGGCCGCCGCAATTTGCCCAAACGTGTATGGGTCATCCACCAGTGGGGGGAAGAAATCCAAGGTTTGCACGAGGGCTGTGCGGTCATCCAGGCGATACACGCCGGCATCATCGAAGTGGTCGGTCCCCACCAGGAGATCTGGGTGCGTGTTGGCTGGCATGTCGTGCAGAACCTGCACCAATAGCTCAACGGGGAGCTTGCCCGCTCAGCCAGCGCAACTGGCATAGTCGGTCAATCGGATTTTTCGGCTTGGCGTCATGCCCACCAGGGTAAGCCGTCACAGGAAACTGAGCAACCAGTCCGGCAGAGCCGTCGTCCGAATCGCTCCCTCGCCAGTTGAGGTCTGGCTTCTAGGCTACATCTATCAGGGCGAGTGTCTCTCCAAAGCGGTCCAGCACTGCCCTGCGCAGTAACTGATGCTGTGGCTTGCGGAGCAAGGGGTCACTGCGAACCAAGTCAGCGGCATCGTCGCGGGCATGTTGCAGCAGGTCGATGTCTTCCAGTAGTCGAGCGACCTTGAAGGTGGGCAAGCCGTGTTGTCGGGTGCCAATCAGTTCCCCCGGGCCTCGGATGCGCAAGTCTTCTTCGGCGATGCGGAACCCGTCATTGAGTTGAACCAGCGCTTTCAAACGGGCGGTGGCATCCCCGCCCTTTGTATCGCTGATGAGGATGCAATACCCATCCTTGCCGCCCCGCCCCACCCGCCCTCGAAGTTGGTGCAGCTGAGATAGGCCATAGCGCTCGGCGTGCTGAATCACCATCACGGTCGCTTCTGGAACATCAACGCCGACCTCTACGACCGTCGTTGCAACCAGCACATTGTGCTGTCCGTCGCGAAAGGCGTTCATGACCGCCTGCTTTGCGTCAGACTTCAAGCGGCCATGCAGGAGACCAACCGATGCGTCGGCCAGCGGTCCAGTCCGCAGCTCTTCGACCGCCTCGATGGCTGATCGCAGCGGCAAGCTCTCGCTCTGTTCCACCAGCGGGTAGACCACGAAGGCCCGCTCTCCCTTGGCGAGTCTGCTGCGGACAAAATTCCAGGCTAAGTCGGATTGGTTGGTGCGAGCCAGCCGGGTCTGCACCTTGCCGCGTCCCGGTGGCATCTCGCGAATCACTGAAACATCCAAGTCGCCAAACACGGTCATAGCCAACGTGCGCGGAATCGGCGTCGCCGTCAGTACCAGATAATGTGGAACGCGTCCCTTGCGCCGAATAGCCGCCCTTTGGGTCACTCCGAAACGATGTTGTTCATCGACCACCACCAAAGCCAACGAATGGAAGTGTACATTCTCTTGGAGCAGGGCGTGGGTGCCGATGATCAAATCCAATGAGCCTTCGGCGCATTCTTCAAGAAGTGCCAAGCGTTGACGCTTGCTCATACCGCCCACGACATAGCCAATCCTAACGCGGCTGCCCTCCAGGTATCGGCAGACCTTTTGATAATGCTGCTCGGCCAGGATTTCGGTGGGAGCTAAGATGGCTGCCTGTCGGCGATTGGCTACCGCGACCAGGGCAGCATAGACGGCGATGGCGGTCTTGCCGGCGCCGACATCAGCCTGCAGAAGGCGGCACATCGGTCGATTGCGGGCCATGTCTGCCGTGATTTCCGCGACGGCCTGGTTTTGATCGTGGGTTAGCTCAAACGGAAAGCGTGCTCGGATGCGCTCATCGATCTCATCGGTGAGCGTTAGGGGCAACGCCTGCTGCATGGTGGCTGCATGATGCCGTTTGACCTGGACCGCCAATTGCATGAGCAGCAGTTCTTCATAGGCCAACCGGCGGCGGGCAACCTCCACGTCTTTTTGTGCCGTCGGTAAGTGGAGCCGTTCGACGGCCAACTTGCGTGCCGGCAGTTCGCGCTGCTGCGTCAAGACGTCGGGAAGAAACTCGACGATCCGTTCGCCCACGGCAGCGAGCGCCGTCGCCACGATCTTGCCGATTTGTCGAGAGCCGAGCCTGGCGATGGCTGCGTAAACCGGGACGAGGCGCTCGCTGTCGTCGGTTAGCGGGTCTTGGTCATCCGGGATGATCGAGAAAGTCGGATTGGCAAAGTGGGCTTGGTCGCCCGATTCGTTGACCTTGCCGGTGAGTCGAACGAGGTCGCCAACACAAATGCGGTCCTGCATGTGCGGTGAGTTGTACCAGCGGGCTACGCAGACGCCGCCGCTGTCTTCGACGGTGCAAGTGACTGTGATTTTCCGGCCATAGCCACGGCTGCTGACCCGCTTTACTTGGCCGATCACCGTTGCTGTTTGCGCCTGCATCAGAGTGCCGATGGATTGTGAAACTGGTATTGTTTCGTGGTGGGATGGGTAGTACTCGATCAGATCCGCGACAGAAATGATGTCCAACGACGCCAGCAGCTTGGCGATGGCTGGCCCGACGCCGCGGACGAACTGAACAGGCGTGTCAAGATCAAGCGGCACGGTTGCGAACTACGTTCATCGGTAACGTGCGTTCCGGATCGTTCCAGAGAAATGGTGAACACATTGAGCGGTCGTTCCCGCGCCCAGATTACATGAAAGCAACGGCTTAACCACAAAGACCTAAGGCACGAAGAACTGCAATGTTTTTGATTGGCTTAGCGCCTTCGTGTCTCGGCTGTTTTGAAGTTCCCCACCCTTCCGCTGCGTTCAAGGGCGGGGCACCCGAATCCTACACTAGGGGATCACCAGTTGTTGCCCGATTGAGATCCGGTCTGGATTGGCAAGTTGATCCCTGTTGGCTTCGTAGATTTCTTTCCATCGGGACTGATCGTTGTAGTAGTTCCGGGCCAACCGATACAGCGTGTCGCCCTTGCTGACCGTGTGCGTGCCTGTGGCGTTGACCGAAGACTCCACTGGGGTAACCGCAGTCAGGGTTGTTGACGGGTAAGTCGTGTACGAGTCCTGACCAACCGAGGCGCCGGCTGGGTCGGTTGCGTAGTAGTCAGGTTGCATGTCCATAGATGCGGTCTGGCCGGCATCCTGCATGTCGCCATTCTCTTTGGGATCGTTACAGCCGGTGATGGTCAGGGACGTGCAGAGAAGGGAAAGGGCAATCGCGCTCCGTCGCATGGTCGGACCTCCTGTCCTGGGGTGAAAGTAAGATTGTCTAAATTGACTAAACTGATCATATCTCCGGCGTATCGCCTGTCAAGGTGAACTTGGGGTGGTTTGGCGGTCCCCAAGTTCCTTTACATCAAAAGTCAGCGAAGCCCAGAAACTTTCGTAGTCGAAATCCTTGTCTTCTTTCAATTCAATCATGTAGGTGGTGCGGATCAACTGATGGCCCGGCTTGGTGATGGGGATGGAGGATTGGCCGTTCTGGTCAGTGCGGACGGCGGAGGCGTAGTGTTCGTTGCCGTGCTCATGGTCGTCACCCGCATGCTCAGAGCCAGCTCTGGCGGAGGGGAGATAGTGCTCGTTGGTTGCCGACACGAGGGCACCTGCCAATGGCCGCCCGTTGTAGCGCACGCGAAACTCTAGTTTTTGGCCGGGTTGGAGGTCCGCGGGATTGCTCAGTGGGACGATCTCGATGCGCTGCCCGGTCGGCTTGGAGATGTGCGCGGTTGACGCCTGAGTCTTGGAGCCCACGCCCACGATGGTTTTGACGAATCGGCTGTACCTCTCGCGGACTGGTTCTTGGAGCGATCCGGAATCCTTGCGGGCTTGGAGGAGTGCATCGTGGCCTTCGTGGCTGATATACTCGTTGAAATCCGCCCCGTCCAGCTTGATGCTGCTGGGGCTGACGGTGACCGCGACAACATAACTGCCTTCCTTGGCGAGGGGAGCAGTCACACCCTTCTCGCCCTGCTTGGGCCAAATGCAGTCAGCCGCCATGTTCCCACCAGGGCCAAACGCAGCCATGCTCATCACCTTGTCCGCCCGCCAGCCGATCGACTCGCCGGGAAACGTATCGGTAACATGCATGGCCACCGTTGTAGATCCCGGCGACACCAGCCGAGGTGGAGTAGCGATCAAGAAGAAATCGTGTCCAAAGGCGGGCGGCGGGGCTAACCAGGCCGAGACAAGGATGGCGAGATAGCAGAGGCGGTTACTCGGATGCTTGGATAGTTGGCTCATGGGTTCTTGTCCTCGCTGATTGGTGATCCTAATTGGGCTTCTGGATTTTATCTGACCGACGCGAGTCTGGATAGTGCATGCTTGTGCGATTGGATGGGAGGATGGCGCCATCAACAGGCCGGCGGCGCAACCTGGTGCAGTCGCGCCGTCGGCCATCTTGTGGATACGGGCCGCGGTTGGGTCGGCCTAGTGCTAGAGCACTGAGTAGATCAGCTGATATTCCGCGTAGTCGATTAGGTCGATGTCAGCGTCGGCGTCGGCATCGAACAGGTTGATGCATTCCAGCGGCGTGGTGGGCGGCGTCGGCGTGGGGGATGCAGCAGGCCCGGTGACGCAGTCCGCAAGGATGGCCAGTTCCACCAGCACCTCGGAGTACAGCATAGGCCTGTCAAAGGGAAACTGTTCAGCTTGCACGCGCGGATCGGTCAGCGCGTTTTCCAGAAAATCCTCTAACTGAGGGCGCGCGAACGGCGGGACAGCTATTGCGGCGATCAAAGGATCTTGATTGGCGGGGAATTGCACCTGCCCGTTGATTCCTTGGTAGAAGTCGAGGACCACCGCCAATGACGGCAACTGCCCGTGGTGCATGTAGGTTTCTTTAAGGCCGGTGTTTCTCAGCGAGGGCACTTTGAATCGGCCCGCGTCTGTTGGCAGGCCGGTCACATCCTGTCTACCCACATCCTCCGCCAGGGGTCGCAGGCCGATGTTTCGGAACGTGTTGTTCGTAAAGAGAGGTGGTGTGTGGCAAACCGCGCAGGGACTGGCTTGGAAGAAGTTCCATCCGCCCACCTGGTTGGGTGTCATCGCCGTAGGATTGCCGCCGACGAACGCATCCCAAGGGGTTTGGTCGGGCACCAAGGTGCGCTCGTAGCTGGCAATGGCGAAGGCAATCCGTTCAGCCGTGATGGCTGAATCGCCGAACGCGGTGGCGAACAGGTCAGGGTAGGTTGTACCGCCCGCCAGTACCGCTGCGACATCAGCCGGCTCGTTGACCGCTAGAGCCAGGGGGATTGCCGTCTCCAGCTTCGCAGCAACTTGGCCCCAGTCGCGGGCTTCGTGGGCCATCTCGACGTCGCTAAGGACCGGGCCTACTGCTTGGCTCTCCAATCCGCCGCCCAACGCGATGCTGACCAACCCGGTCTCAGGATCGATGAATTGCGAGGTCGCCCTACCATCCCAGAACAGGTCGCGCGCCCACTGACTCCCTATGACCGGCTGAGCGGATCGGCCGGTTACCTGCACTTCAAGCGCAAAGATTGCGTCGGAGTAATATGTGCCGCTCGAATCAGCGCGGCGGACTCCGGGCGAACCCAGCACGTCGTCGGCTGTGCCGAATATGGCATCCAACCCGGGGTTGACTCCAATCCTGGGATCGGCGCTGGCGGATGATGGCAGATGGCAGGTGCCGCAGGCGATGCTGTCGTCGCTGGATAATTGTTCATCCCAGAATAGAACTTTTCCCAACAGGCGCTTGGATTCGGTGATGGGGTTTTCCGCTGGAACCGGTACCGGCGGCAATTGTGCATACGCAGCCGACACACAACAGACATACAAGAACGACGCGATCACCCGACCGCGCAAGTAGAGGCAAATTGAAGCCATCCTTCACCCTCCTTATAGGCAATAAGTCTGATTGGCATGTTTGGCTGCATCAAGGCAGGGGCCAAGTGCTGATGCAGACTTGGTCTGCTAATGCTCTAAACGCCTGGCTAGAGGTGTTATTGCGTCGTTTGTTGATTTTACTTGTGAGTTCTGGAATGGGTGTGCCAGTGCTCGGACGGAATTGCCTACAGCCCAGCCAAACGTTGCAGGGTCTTGACCATTGCTTGTGTTCCCAGCCGACCTTCGCCTGCGGCTTGATTCGCTTGTAGGAGTTGGGCGACTAGAGATGTCCCCGGGAGAGGGACGTCATGGTCTCGGGCGGTCTCCAAGGCGATCCGTAGATCTTTGTTTTGCAGATCAATCATAAACATGGGGTCAAAATCTTCCTTGGCCATCCGAGTGCCCAGGTTTTGGAGTGCCCATGAGCCGGCTGCTCCTTTCGAGGTGATCTCGATCATGGTGTTCACGTCCAGGCCTGCTTTCTGTGCGAACACGAAAGCTTCGCTGACAGCCAGCAGGTTCAATCCGCATAGGATTTGATTGCAAAGTTTAGTGAGTTGTCCGTTGCCCACCGGCCCACAGTGAATGATCGTCTTGCCGACCACGTCGAAGATCGGCATAGCCTGCTGGACATCGGCTGCGTCGCCGCCGGCCATGATCGCCAACGTACCTGCCACTGCGCCGTTGGCACCGCCTGAAACCGGAGCATCGACAAAGCCGGCGCCGCAATATCGACAAGCATCGGCCACCGTCCGGGCCATCTCCGGCGAAACGGTGGACATGTCGATCGCCAAGGTGCCATCACGCAGGGATGAGCAGATGCCGCTTGATCCAAGATAGACGGCTTCCACGTCCGGTGAATCGCCGACCATGGTCACCACCACGTCCGCCTCCGCAGCCAAGTTGGCGGGGCTATCTGACCAAGTCGCTCCCTCTGCTAACAACGGCTCCGCCTTGGCCCGAGTTCGACTGTAGAGGGCCACGTCAAAGCCGGCGGCCAACAGATTCCGAACCATAGGCACGCCCATGATCCCAGTGCCGATCCAACCGATCTTCATGCGTTTCATAGGCGATGACTCCGGAGTCTAAATGTGCTCATCTCAACGACTGGTGTCGGCCACGACCGTGAATTCTACTTCGGCCGTGATGGGGTGGTCGTACGGCTTCCAGAAAATCGGTGGCGCCCAAGGGTTTGCGCTCTGGAGTGTGGCCAAGAGTTTGTAGCTGCCGGGTGCCCAAGGTTCCTTAATATTGGGGCGGAACTCACCCTCGTCGGATTCCATGTCCAGCACGGCGATGAATTCATTCCTGCGCAGAGCAATCTGGAGGCGAAACGATTCTTGTTCGTCTTGTTCCAACACGATGTACCGCCCGCATCCGTCCGCAACATCCGCAGCCCAAACAGGCGTTGCTGCTAAGTAGAAAGGCCACAGCGCCAGAACATGCAAGCCGCACTTCGCGATTCTGCCGCCGCTGCCGATGCGTTCGTCGGCTGCATTTCGGATTTCAACACTGATGTGGGCACCTTTGCCGATGGCAAGAGGGCCTTCCTCTGCAGTCAGCGTAGCCTTGAGTTGAAGCGCCTCGTTTGTGCCAATAGATTGTTCTTGAAGCTCAACAGCCAGCCGCAAGCCCGAGGGATGGTCAACGCAGCCCCCGAGGCAGACCAGCAGCGCAGAAATAATGGTCCTTGCAGGCATGATTCGGCATGATATTCGATCTGCCATCTCCGCAACAGCGCGAGCGCGCAGAGAATCTAAGGCTGTCTGGCACTGCTCCGACCTCAGGAAGCGTGGTCGAGGATGTCGGTCTTGATGTCTGCCCGCTTGATACCCAGATCCTTGAGGGCTTTGTGGGCTACGCTGCCTTCCTCGTGGAGGAGAGCAAGAAGGAGATGCTCGGTGCAGACTTCTTTGCTTTCGAGCTGGCGGGCTTGGTCGATTGCAGCGGCTACGACATTTCGGAAATGGGGCGTCCCTGGCAGGCGACCGAACACCCAGGTTTCTTCCATGCTCTTCTTGACCAGCGTGTCGATGGTCTCCCTCAGCTTTGATTCAGAAATCTGGCGGGCTGCTAGAACCTTGGCTCCGATGCCCGTACCCTCGCGAACAATGGCCAAGAGAACGTGTTCGGTGCCCACGTATTCTTGATCGTATTCACGGGCCACATCATGGGCCAACTTTACAACGTTGCCTGCGCGTTCACTTAGGGTTTCATACATGCCTTGAGAGCCTGTCGCTTCTGCAGGTTTACCCGCTCAATTGGCCCGGATCATCCAATTCGACCGGTTGAATGACCTTCGTCGAATTGGCCGGACCTGACTTGCCATCATCCGACCTTAGCGCGTAATCATATCCGAGCGAAATGAGGGCTACAAGAATGGAAAAAAGAAGGGTCAATTTGAGCATCTTAAGGCGGTTTGCCACCTCACGGTCGCGCCATTCGCCCAACCGCTGATCAATTTCGTCCAGTTTGCGATCGATACGGAGTTCGATCTCGTCGAGTTTATCTTTGACGTAATCGTCGGCAACCCCGCGGAGTTTTCGGGCAATGCCGCCCACTACGCCCTCGGTTTCGATGGTCTCACGGAGCGATGTGCCCTCAGCCTCGGGGAGGAACTTGTACTCGGCATCGTCCTTGTGATCGACAACTTTGGTAATCAGTTGGCCCATGAGCGACCGGCGCACCCGGCGAATTTTGCCCCGCCAGCCATCGGCCTTCTTGAGTCGGGTTTCGATGTTTGCTCGCGGCTCGTTTGCCCCTGTGGAGATCCCACGCAATCGGGCCAACGCCTGCAAGCCCGGTTCGCCCAACTCGCCGAATCGTGAAGATTGAATCCGAGATATGTGTCGGGCAAGGGCTTCTTTGCTGGCCGACTTGCGAACCGGGCATCGGCCCCAAACCACAATATCCAAGAGGGCGTCGCGATCCAATTCCAACAAGAGTTCCTGTCGTTGACGAATCAAGCGGAGTAGTTCGCCCCTCGGCGTGCCGTGTTCCAGGTCGAGACCCAAGTCTTGCCCGTAGTTAATTAGTTCGTCGTCGGGGAGTTCCGACAGCGATGGGGCGTTTTGTGATGGTGATTTGCTCATGTTAAGTTCGGGCAAACTGCGCTGTTGGTTGATCCTCGCTCAACGAACCGGCGCCCAACTCCAATGCAAGCTCAGCACATACGCAAAGGCAACAAGAAGAACAGCGACTTGCAGCAAGTCCCACGCGAACCGCCGAATGCGTATCCGTAGCAACTGGACCAAGAGATACTGAAAGGCCATCGCTTGCCGGCGCCCGGCCGAGGCCGTCGAAGACAATAGCTGGTCAGCGAAGTTGAAGGCGCGTATGCAGAGGTACACGCAGAGCACCAGCGTGAGTAGGGTGCGATACAGCCCAAACAAATCTTGCCCGTTCATCCCTGGTCGCAGCTCCGCCCATTCTGCCGTCTTTATCTCCAAGATGCTATTGTATAGCTAGAACCGCCCGAGGAAACAGTCCATCCGGGATGCATGGGCAGAAACAGGGGCTGCGGTTTGCGCTGGAATGGCTGTCAGGAAGTAGGACACAACCACTGGGCTACTGAGAGAGCGGGGGGTCGCATCCTCGACTCGACAAAACGGGGGGTGCGTTGGCCAGCAGGCACGCTGGCAATCGTACAGCAATCGGCGCCCAAGCCGAGTTGGCCCATGAAGGCATCCAACCACGGCGTACGCTCGTACATCGAACAGGGGAGTAGGCCGCAACGCCGCTGAGTCACTAGCCCGAACCCAGCCGCCTGCAACAGGCGGATCGCCGTGTTCAATGGCGTTGGATCGTTGGCGAAGTCTGCCCCTAGGCCTTGCGCTTCTGCATGTTCTTCCACCGCTACCTTGGATTCAAAACTGAACAGCATGCCTCCATCGCGAACCACGCGGCGAAGCTCCAAGAGTTCCTGTCCGCACTTGGTGACATCCCGGCCCTGGGTTGCGTCTGCACAGATCACCGCATCGAAAGCGCGGTCGGGAAAATGTCGCAGAGAAACGTCCGCAAGGCGGCGTCCCTGGGCGCGACCAAGCGAGAGATCGCGTCGCGAAAGAATGCAGCCCCGCACGCGACCAAAATTGAGTCGCAGACGATCCAGCAACGCGCCACTGCCAGCCTCGATCACCAAGATGCGCACTGCGGCTGTGCTACGGTCAGAAAGATGCTGTCCAAGAACACGAACAACCAAGTCTGACCGCACCCTCGCTCGGTGAAGCACGCGGAGTTCAGCTCCGGTGGCGACGTCGACCTGCCCAGCTGATCGGACATCATTCTCTACAAACTGGCGGTCCTGCAACCATTGCAATGAATCTTGCAGTTCCGCGCCCGGAAGGCTCAAGGCGTCAAACCTATCAGCCGAGGTGAATCCGGCTGACGTCGGCTGCCCGTCATCCTGGGTGTCAGCCGGTTCTGGAACCAAAGTGTCGCCCTGGGTGCTCATAATAACTTCATCGGCGATGCCCCAAGCCCACTGCAGGCCAATGGTGCTCAAAGAATTGGGGTACTGGCGATGGGGGATGAGCAAGTGCATGGCGAAGCCAAGTCCTATAATGGACAGCCTACCAGCACACTCAGTGGAGGGCTGGCTTGATGTTCAGTTCCAGCACGATCTCGTCGTGAATGGGAATCCCTCGGTAGCCGGTCTCTGGGATCTCAGGTTTCACCTTGCGGGCTTCATCGACTACGCCCACGTTGACTGCGACCATTCTAAAACCCAACCGCTGGTAGAACCCAATGGCCCGGAGGTTATCGTTGGTTGTGGTCAGCCAGATCTTCTTCACTTGGCGACGTCGGCCATCGTCGATGGCCATCAGCATGAGCGCGGAACCGATCCCTTTTCCCTCGAGCGTGCTGTTGAGTGTCAACAGCTCCATCTCACCATCATCAAGGAAGTAGGTCAGCAGGCCAACGATCCCCCCGTCGCGCCACTCGATGAAGCCATCACACTCGTGCGGATAGAAAACCCGGCCGTGCGACATAATCACGCGGCTTTGCCAATGGCGCTCGATGAACTCAGCCACCATAGGCCTGTCGGATTCCCAGATTGCTCGTCGATCCACACCCATCGAGTATCACGTCCATTGATCAAGTAATTCGTACTGAGGCAGCGTACCCTGGCCCAACTGGAGCACGACCATACTACGGGAGACCGGCTGCTTGCCGCAAGGCTAGGAGCCTCCTATAGTTGGTTGAGTTCCCTCGCGGGCACCAGGGAGACCAACCAACTGGAGATTCAAGTGAGCGCCCCAGAACTCGACGTCGTATTCACCGCCCCCCATCCTGATGACCTGGAAATCGGCATGGGCGGCGCCATCGCCAAATTGGTCAAACAGGGCTACCGGGTAGGTATGCTGCACATGACCACCGGAGAGCCTACCCCACGGGGTAACCTCGAAACACGGGCTGCCGAGTCAGCCGCCGCCGCTAAAGTCTTGGGTGTTACTGTTTGTGAAACACTGTCCCTGGCCAACCGAGAGCTGATGGATGGCCCGGAAGCGCGCTATGCGGTGGCTGCCTTTCTGCGCCGCCACAAACCCAAAATTCTCGTCGGGATGGCTGGTCGCACGCCGGCGGCTTCGCCAGACCACTACCAAGCCCAACTCATCACTGAGGCGTCGCGGTTCTATTCCCAACTGACCAAGTGGGACGACCGCTTCGATGGCACCGAGCCTTTTCAAATCCAGCATTTGATCTACAGGCCCGTACCCTTCGCGGCTGAGGTCACCCACTACCCGACGCGGTTTGTGATCGACATTACCGACACCATCGATCAAAAAATCGAAGCGATTTCCTGCTACCGATCACAATTCGACGGCGAGCGGCTGGACCGTGTGATCCATTACATCCGATCCCTCGGCGGCACCGAAGGCGGTTCAGCCGGCTTCGCCTTCGGCGAAACGTACGCCCTGCATCGACCCATCGGCACCTCGGACATGGTGCAGCTGGTTGGGGACTGGAAGGTTCCACCGCCCGACAAATCTGTAGGCAGCCGAGACTGATCTTGGGCCATCTTCTGCCGGCTCGATTGAAATCCTTTGCCTAGGTCCCGCCGCCCCGTGCTGCGCAGTTTTTCGACCTGCGCCGCGGCAATGCCCACTTCCGCATAGGCAATTTGTCGCTGGCAGGGCGGATTCGCCGCTATTTCTCTCTTGGGCACGCAGATTGCATGCGATTAGGGTGGGCTTTCAGGGCGATCCCCCTCAACAGATTGCCTCGGGCCCATTCATGGAAACGCAGGACGCGGGCGTCGTGCTGATCAGGCGCCATGGAGTCATTGCCCGGTGGGGAACTCAATAAAGATACATTTGCGTCGCGATGTAGCCTTGCAACTGCCCTGCACGGCTGAATCTGTATCCTCTGCTGCTCAGTTCAGCCCAGCCAAGGGCGCGGCCAAGCAATGGTGGTCGAGCCTCCAGGACCAGCGACGACAAAAGAAACTGCGTCGCGATTTACGGCTCGTGGCTGCTTTCGTGCGGACATTCTGCGACGAACGTCACGCCACGCAGGCCAAGAACGAGTTCCACCTCGATGGATTCAGTGATTCTCTTGGCTGCTCAGGGCCAATGCAGCTCTGTTCGTCTTGCCAAAAACTGCTTGCCCATGCCCTGGTCAAGCGGTCCCACTGCCCGCTGAATCCCAAACCCGCTTGCAGGAAATGCAGCGAACATTGCTACGCGCCGCAATATCGAGAAAAGATGCGCGAGGTAATGCGCTATGCCGGATCACAGTTGATCAAACCGGGCCGGCTGAACTATTTAGTTCGCTTGCTATCCTGAATGACAAGTCCGACAATTCGTCGTATAGTCAGCGCGCAGATCACGAATCGAGCTAGCCCCAGGAGAATCACCAACCATGTGCTCAGATATTAGAATCGCGGCGATACTATCCTTGACCGTCTTATGGTGGGCTGCTTTGCCCATCCCCAGCGCCCAGGCCGATGACGACATCCAGGCAGCGGTCAACGCCCACGCCGCTGAGTTGGCGGATGCCGCCCCAGAAGACAGCCGGGAATGCGTCCAATGCCATGCCCAATCGAACCCCGGTATCGTCGATCACTGGGCGGGCAGTGCCCACGCTCAAAACGAGGTCGGGTGCGTCGATTGTCACCGGGCAGAGAGAGGCGACGCCGACGGTTTTGATCATTATGGCCAGCACATCGCCACGGTGGTGACGCCTCGCGATTGCTCGGCTTGCCATGCTCACGAAGCCGCGGAATTCTCGGCCAGCCATCATGCGGCCGCTGGCAACATCCTAGCCTCGCTCGACAATTACTTGGCTGAGGTCGTCGAGGGGGCACGCGAGCCATTCAACCCACACGGCACAACCCCCGGCAGACCCGGCATCTCTCAGGTGAACGGATCAGCGAGCGTAGCCTCAGGCTGTCGGCAGTGCCACGGCAGCAAGGTCGCCCTGCAATCCACCGATGGCGGATCGATTAATGTTGACGATCTCAAGCCGGGCAAAGATGGCAAGCCTACCAACGTCGCCGCCTTTGCAAAAATCAAGCGAGACGCCTTGGGCAGGCCTAAGTATGACCCCAACTCTTGGCCCAACACCGGCATTGGCCGCTTGAATCTCGACGGCTCGCTTGGCTCCTGCTCCGCCTGTCACAGTCGGCACGATTTCTCGCCCCGCCGGGCGCGCCAGCCGGAAAACTGCGGAAAATGCCACCTGGGGCCTGACCATCCGCAAAAGGAAATCTACGAAGAATCCAAGCACGGAATTGCTTACCGCGATCTTAGAGATAAGCTTAACCTCGACGGCGAGACCTGGATTCTCGGCAAGGATTACACCCAAGCACCCACCTGCGCCACCTGCCACATGTCGGGCCACACCAAGAATGGTGGCCGCGTCACCCACAACCCTGGCGAGCGTCTTTCTTGGACCAATCGGCCGCCGATCAGCCTGGTCATGGATACAGACGCCAAGCATAGGGTCATCAAAGAAACCGACCCAGCCAAGCGCGAAGCAATGATCGATGACACCTGGCAACAGAAGCGGGGACGCATGGCTGAGGTCTGCACGCATTGCCACACGCAGGACTACGTCACCGGGTTCTATACGCAGTACGATGACCTGGTCATTCTCTTCAACGAGAAGTTCGCCAGGCCCGGCAAAGCAATCATCGGTGCGTTACGCAAGAACGAATTGATCACCAAAGCTCAGTTCGATGAAGAGATCGAATGGACTTGGTTCTACTTGTGGCATCACGAAGGCCGACGCGCCCGCCACGGTGCTTCTATGATGGCCCCGGACTACACCCATTGGCACGGCATGTACGAGGTGGCAGAACGCTTCTATCAAGAGCTGGTTCCCCAGGCCCGTGAGATCGCCGAGCACGCCCGCAAAGAGGGCAAAGCCAAGCAGGGCGACGCAGTGGATCAGGTGATCGACGACATCCTCGCTCGACCAGAGCACAAGTGGTTGAACGCTGAGAAATGATAGCTATAAGGCCGACCTTGCTTATCGAGAGATGAGCGGGGTCGGTCTTTTTTTTATGCGCTCAGATTAGGGTTGAAAGCTGCTCATGTTGAGGAGTTCGGTCACAGTCCAGTCCTTGCCTGACAATTCGCGGCTATCGACGAAGGTGTTGGCTGCGTGGAAATCCATGAACAGCAGATTGTGCCGGGAGAACTGCCGGTGCCAGCCTGTCTCTTGCTTGGCTAGCCCCAGGTTCTCGTAGAGCGGCGCTTCCATGTAGAGCACCACGTTGCTGGGGGCTGACTCGGATTTTCGATTCATGTTTTGATGCTGGCCATACATGTTGATGTAGTAGCTGTTGCCGCAAACTTTAAAGATGGTCGCTCCCCCAGGGACCAGACCGTTGGACCACGGCGTGCCTCGATCAGATGGGCATTGAAAGACCGGCGTCGGCGAATCAAGCCCTGCGCTCTTATACAGGTAGCTGGTCAACGGGCGGGCTTCTGTTTCGATGATGCTTTCAGAGCCGCTATGAAGCCATCCAGCCCTCCGCCCGCCCCAGTGGCAAGTTGTGGTCACGGCTGAGAGCGGCGGATTCGATTCAGTATTGGCAACAATCTTCTCAGCCGGGCCTACGGGCACCCAGTCGCGGTTTTCATTGACGTACATCACGGTGGCATTACCGATCTGTTTGAGATTCGATAGGCAGACCGCGGTTCGACCTTGCTCCTTCGCCCGGCGCAGCGAGGGAACCAAGAGGGCGATCAGCAGGGCGATGATGCTGATTACGACGAGCAGCTCTACCAGGGTAAAGGCGGGCCTCTGTCGCGCTGACGGGTTGTCCTGCATGGTTTCTCCAAGCGTCACGGTTGCTTCAAGATTGTTATTGCTGATCATGGACACAGTGGGACAGATCGCCCGAACAGTGCCTTAATTCGGGAGGCATCGCCCGTGCTGATCACCCCATTGGTGTCGAAGTCCAGGGCAGCACCTTCGATGGCTGGATCGGACCCAAACTTTCCATGAATCTGAGCATTGTCCTTGGTGCTGACGACGCCATCCCGATCAATGTCCCCGCGAAGGGTTCGCACGACCACTACATCCTCAACATCCCCGGTTAGCTCGATCATACAGCAATCAGCATCAGGAAGTGCGGGCAAGAAAGACACGGTGATTTCAGCGGCGGCTGGCGTTGGTTGAATCGCCAGCGACACCGCCCCCGTATACTCATGAAGAGCGCAAGTGACCGATGCTGACACCTCCGAGGCTGGGCCACTGCTGGTCATGAGCAAGTCGCGAATGCCAGGCGACCGTGGCTCAACGGAGTTGGCCATCAGGTCGAGGGCCAAGTCCACGCCGCCGTGGTCAAGCACGCTCATCGTTGAAACGACGATAGCCGCTGCCGGCCCTTCGTAGGCGCCCATGTCTACGATGGGCGGTGTTCCTGTGCCTGTGTCGGGCGTCGCAGGATCGTCAAAGAATCGGGCATTGCCAGCCAAGTCGGTGGTAATCGAAGGCCCCACGGCGGCATTGTCGCCCGCGTCGATGCATGGCGAGCCAACCCCGATGCGGTAGTCTCCTCCATCTGCAAAGAGGAAGGATGGATCGTCGCCGATGTTGCCCACGCCGCCGGACGAGAAACCCTCCACGCAACTATAGTCCAACGTGGAAGCGAGGCTGGAGAAGACGATTTGCGACAGGAAGAGATCGTCGCCGCTGTCAGAGTTGAACCAGGCGATGCAATTCCGCACATGCACCGGGTTTGCCCCGTTGACGTTCAAACCGCCCCCGCCTCCGTCGCCGTCGGCGGTATTGCCGACCAGTGTGCAGTTCGTGATCGTCGAAGTCCCACCAAAGAACAGGTACATACCACCGCCGAAAGTATCCGCATGGTTTGCGGTGAATAGGCAGTTGGTTAGCTCGGGACTAGCCGAGCTGCCGATGGCATAGAGACCGCCTCCTCCTCCGCTTGTCGTGTTCCGGCTGAAGGTGCAGCTGTCCAATTGAGGACTTGATGAGAGGGCGTACATGCCGCCACCGCCCGACGTGCGACTGCTGTTATCTTCAATGGAGCAGTCGACGAATGTCGGTGAAGCAGCGCTGACGTACACGCCGCCGCCAATCTGGGCACTGTTTTCCCGGACGACGCAGCTTCGAATGGTCGGGTTGCCATCAACGATGTAAATGCCGCCAGCAGCGCTGTCGGGAAAACTACCTTCGGCTTGGCCTGCCTGCACTATGAAGCCATCCAGTACGGCAGACGCGTTCAGCCCATTGGCTACGACGACATGGTAACTGTTGTCGGTGGTCGTGCCGGCGTCGTCGTTTTGATCCAAGTCGCCGCTAAGGATGGTTGAGTTTGCTTCGGGGTCTCGCTGGTCCAATGATGTTTCGGTTCCGTTGAATCCGCCAAGGATCGAAATACCAGCCAGCATTTCGAAGGATGATTCGCGCGGACCGCCCTCGCCCGCCGGCGTGTAGGTGCCCGCTGCTACCCAGATTTCTCCGATGGTCGAAGACTGCTCAGCCACAGCCAAGCTGGATTGCAGGTCGGTGTAGGCGCTCTCCCAGCTATTGCCGTTGAACAAAGGTCCATCCGCTGCTGCATCGACAAACAGCACTTTGCCTTCGCATTCATCGGGCACGCCATTGCCGTCATCGTCCGGGCTGGTCCCTGCCGCAATGTCGCAGCTATCAGGGATCGCGTTGTTATTGCAATCGGGTACGTCGTTACCCCGGGCGTCGCAGGCATCGGGGATGCCATTGCTGTTGCAGTCCTGGCTAGTGCCCTCCATCAAGTCGATGGCGTCGTGTATACCGTTGGTGTTGCAATCGCCGATTTTCAAGAAGTAAACGTCCTGCTCGTTGTTGTATGTGGCTGCGTAGGCTAAGGAGGCACCCGATTCGTCGGAAAGCATGTCGTAGTAATCCCCCAGCTTGTTCTGCTGGGGATAGCCCAGGGATTGGTCGAAGGGGATCCCAACAGGGATATTTACCGACCAAGTATCACCGGCATCGAACGAATAGGCGTAGTACAGTTCTGACGTCGGAGAAGCCTGGCTGGTGCTGTTTCGCGTGTCGTTCCAAACCGCATCGATGCGGCCATCGGGCGCTATTGACATGGTTCCGAACCACTGCCAGGCGTTGCCATCGGGGTCGTCATCGCTGATGCAGTTGGGGCTGGTCCAAGTAGCGCCGCCGTCGGTGGATCGGCTGAACATCACCTCCAGCGGATCCGCATTCAGTGGATCGACCGATCCGAACAGGTAAACATTGCCGCGTGTATCGCCGTCGGAATGATCGACCGCAATCCAAACTTGCCCGAGCAACCCGGCTGGGTTGATCAAGCCCTGAAGACCGATGCTGCCGCCCATGTCAACTGTTGTCACCGACTCGAACGCTGGAGGTCTCGAGGCATCCTTGAGCGTCGTCGATTTAGCCACCAAATAGGATGCGAAATTGCCTGGCGAGATTCCGGCTACATACACCTCACCGTCAGGTCCGACAGCAACAGTGCCGAAAATTGGTGTGCCCGGGATGGCAATGGGCGTGCTAAACGTCTGCCCGCCGTCGGTCGAACGAATGAACGCGTTGTTGCCGCAGCAGCCGGCGAAGATGCTCCACGCACAATAATAATGACCCCGCCCCATACCGCTGGTTTGATCAATGTCGATCCACTGCTTGTCGCCACCGAATGCTTCGACACCGCCGTCCCAGGTTGCCCCACCGTTGATGGATTTGAATGACTGACAGCTAAAGTCACCACTCAGGCTGTTGTAGTAAATGTTGCCATCCGCATCGGCACCGAGCACGGGATCACTCCGAAAGAAACCGGTTTCGATGCGCCCGGGAAAAGTCCAAGTCACTCCTGCGTCTTGGCTAAAGCCCCAACCAGCCTGCCGGAAATTGGACAGAATCGAATCGAACTGCCGCCATCCAACGGCCATCCGTGTCGGATCGGTCGGGTCGATGGCTAGGGATGGTTCGTTGGCTGCATCGCCAGGAATGTTTTGACCGGCCGGGCCAACATTGACTTGATAACTGATGTAAGGGCCTCGCTGAAAAGTGCTGGGCAAGCCATCCCCCGCCGATGCGGCTGGCGCCACCTGAGCGGGCGGATCGTCAGGTTGTTCCAGGTGTGCAGACCTGAGTGCCTCCAAATCGGCGTTGGTGCTAGCCGATACAGGATGGCCGGGATCAGCTTCAGCCAGAGCAGAAGGGGCAAGCAAAGCGATGACCAGGCATATGGAAATACTGAGTCCGCTGGCTGGGGCTTGGCGGCTCCCCACCCGAGGCCAAGTTAGAGCTATCATCAGGATCCATTCTCCTCAAGCACTGCTGGAAGATCGAAAACTGGCGCACACCGAACCACCGGGCAGGACTGCCCTTCTGTAACGGAAACGCCCAAAGAAGCCAGCGACGACGCGCCAGGCCTCGGCAATCGTGATTTGGGGCCGTTAGGGTATCGTTGGTGTGGGGGATGATTTTCGGTTATACTGCGAGGGTTTGACGCATTCATTTGGAGATATTGATGAGTACACCTGACCAAACCCCCCGGACCGGCACCATCGACCGCCAAGAAGCGCGGACTTCTGCCATCCGACAATTTGTGTCCGAATTCGCTGCCGGAAGCCATGAAGATTTGATCTCCGAGATGATGGTTACGCTGTGTCGGTTAGCCCGGGACGAGTGCGGCCGAGGCGAGATAAAAATCCTGAACACCACCTTGAAAGAACTGCGATACGGGTTCAAGGTGTTCGCTCCGTATAGTGACGTCCCCAAGGTAAGCATCTTTGGATCTGCCCGGACGCCGCCGGAGCACCCGCAATACATCCAAGCCGTCAAGTTCGCCGAGTTGATTCGCCTCGCGGGCTGGATGGTGATCACCGGCGCAGGCGACGGCATCATGCGTGCGGGCCACGACGGCGCCACCCGTGAGTCGAGCTTCGGCGTAGCCATCCGCCTGCCCTTCGAGCAATCAACCAACAACATCATCGCCGACGACGAAAAGCTGGTGAACTTCAAGTACTTCTTCACCCGCAAAGTGATGTTCGTCAAAGAGGCCAAGGCTATTGTCCTGTTTCCTGGCGGATTTGGCACGCAAGACGAAGGATTTGAGGCCCTCACCCTAATACAGACTGGTAAAGCCTCCCCCATGCCGGTCGTCTTGATTGACGAACCCAACGGAACCTACTGGCAGCATTGGCGTACTTATGTCCAATCAGAACTGCTGCGCACCGGCATGATCAGCGAAGAAGATATGAACCTGCTGTTCTTGACCGACAATGCTGAGGACGGCGTAAAGCATGTGGTTCGCTTCTACCGGCGATTCCATTCTTCGCGATCCGTTCGCAAGAATTTGGTCATCCGGATGAAGTCAGCTCTATCCGACGCAACCATCGCTCGGCTAAACGATGAGTTCGCCGACTTGGCTGTCACGGGCAAGATCGAGCAACACCCAGGCCCGCTGGAGGATGAGGGCGGCGAGTACCCAGATATGCCTCGCCTGGCCTTTCACTACAACAACCGCAGTGCGGGCCGACTTCGCGTCCTCATCAATGCGTTGAATGAAGCTGATTGACGCACTTGTCGAACAACGCCATGGACAATTCGGCAGCCAAATCCGGCACCATGCGCAGCTATCTGGCGCTGGGCTCGAACCTCGGGGACCGGGTGGGTCACCTGGTCGCCGCAGTTGAGCAGTTGACTCGATTACCGAAGGCGATTCTGGTGGATCGATCAGCCCTCTTTGAAACCGAGCCGGTAGGCGGACCGCCCGGGCAAGACTGCTACGTCAACTCAGCCATCGCCATCGAAACAACACTAGGCCCAGAAGAGCTGCTTGAATCCTGCCTTCAGATCGAGCATCGCCTAGGCCGGCGGCGCAGAGCCCCCAACGACGCCCGGACAATCGACATCGACATGCTGCTCTACGGCGATCTCGTGTGCGATACACCGACACTGATCCTTCCACATCCGCGGATGCACCTCCGCAGATTTGTACTTGATCCCTTGGTTCAAATTGCCGGGCGGGAACGGCATCCAGTGACTGGGGTGACCATCCAGCAGCTCTTGAATCAGGTTTCAGATCCAGCGGAAGGGCGGTCGTTCAACGATGACCGCTGGAGCGTCCTCGAAATAGCCGGGGCGGTTGTCCCTGTAAGCGTTGACCGCTAAAATTTGGCTACGGAGGCAGCCACATGGATTCACCCAAAGAACAACCGCCACCCTCGCCGGACCAGGCTAGGCAATCGGAGCAGGTGCTGCTCAAGCAGCTCAACGTTGTAGAGCTAGCCGCCCGGCGGGGCATCGGACCGATGAGTCTGCAGGCCGAGGACGTTTGGCATGGCCACGCTTGGCCGTGCGTTTCTTGCGGCCACCTGGTCCTCCGCGCTGAGACGACGTGCAGTGAGTGCGGTCAAGATATTTCGCCCGAGATGATCAAGAAGATGGAGGCACATTCGGGGCCTTGGTATGTGCACGAACACGTCAGGCCGTTCCCCGGCGTCTCCCTTGAACGGCTCATCCGCCAAGCGCATCGTGGCGTGTTGGTCGAAACCACTGTGGTTCGAGGCCCAACTACGCATCACCAGTGGCGCTTCGCTTGCGAGACGCCTATCCTCAGCAAATACCTCGGTTATTGCTGGTGCTGCCATGCCGCGGTGAGCGAAACTGACAACACTTGCCTCGATTGCGGCATCGATCTGGACGGCGGCTTCAACGAGTCTGCGGTGTTGAACGGCCAACCCGCGCAACCTCAGGTTCAGATGATTCCAGCGGACGGCTCCAATGAGCTGCACCAACTCTCAGCCGCAATCAGCACAGTGCCCAAATCACTACGAAGACGCGAAGAGACTGAAACGTCTAAGGCGTCCTTGCTGCCCATCCCCTGGTTGGTGGGTATCCTCAGCGTCGTGGCTGTGGCTGCGGTGCTGGTGGTTGTCTGGCTCCGAGCCGATGCAGCGATTGCTACTAAACCAGCCTCCGCACCGACTGATGCCACGGCTCCGGTTGAAGCCACGCCGGCAAGAGCCATACCCGATGATGCGCCGCCCCTGTCCGAGATGAACAAGCAGAGTTTGAAGAATCCAGCTTCGCACAATTTCCACGACCGCCGCACGAAATAGGTTCTCCCGAATGTTCTATCGCCCAGACACCTTCGCAGCAGCGCTCAGGCTCAAAGCCGACCACGCCGCAGCCATCAAGCCGATATCTGGTGGGACGGACCTCGTCGTCGGGTTGAATCGCGGACAATCCCTCGGCGTTGACGTTCTTGATCTTACCGCTGCAAAAGACTATCGCCGTATCGATCACGCTGATGGCTCGTTGATACTCTCGGGCGGCACGACCTTCGCCCAGCTCGAGCAATTGGATATTGCTTGCCTAGCCCGGGCGGCGGCCAGCGTCGGCGGGCCACAAATTCGTAATCGTGGGACCATAGCAGGCAACTTGGCAACCGCTTCACCGGCCGGCGACGGCAGCGTTGCTCTACTGGCCCTCGATGCCGAGGTCGAGTTAGCCCATGCTGATCGCGGAACGCGCTGGCTAAGGCTGATCGATTACTTCGAGGATTATCGACAAACCGCGCTAGGCGATGACGAGTTGATCTCCCATGTCCGAATCCCCACCCCAAGCGCTCTTCAAGCTTCTGCGTGGTACAAAATCGGCAAACGCGGGGCGGTCAATATCAGTCTAGTGTGCGCAGCCGCAGCCCGCTTTCTGGACGGTCGCATCTGCCTTGCATTTGGCAGCGTTGCCCCGATCCCCATGCGGGCGGTTCAAACCGAGAAGTTGCTTCAGGGCCAACCCCTAACCGGCGCACTACTCCACCAAGCTGCCCAAGCCGCCTCAGCCGAGGTCAAACCCATCGACGATTGGCGTGCTTCGGCCGATTACCGCAAGGCGATGTGCGCCGTGTTGGCTCGGCGCGTGCTCGAACAGCTGCAGACCGATGACGAAAGGCAAATGCCGTGACTTGGCACTTGGAGTGTACAATCAACGATGCCCCCGTCACCCGCGACATCCCGGAAGATCTAACCTTGTTGGATTTTCTTCGCGATCACCTGGGCTTGACCGGCTCAAAAGGTGCCTGTCTCGAGGGCGAATGCGGCAGTTGTACGGTGCATCTCGACGACGCGCCGGTGTGTAGTTGCCTGACTTTGGCTGCCCAGGCGCATGGGCGAAGCGTATGCACAGTCGAAGCCTTGGCAGAATCCACGACTTTGGACCCTATTCAGCAAGCGTTCATCGATACCGGCGCCGCCCAGTGTGGCTACTGCACGCCGGGATTGCTCATGGCTGGCAGAACGCTACTCGATCGTACCGCGTTCCCCGAAGCCAACCATCTGCTCACCAGTATCGAGGGGAATCTGTGCCGCTGCACTGGGTATGCTTCCATCATAGAAGCGATTCAAATCGCGGCTAATGAGAGCAAGGCATGAATCAGCCAGTCAGGCCTGACGTGCCGCCCAGCCCAACGCCCTATGCCGCGCCGCCTCACGGTGTCGTAGGCCAATCCTGTGGACGTCTTGACGGAGCGACCAAGACCACCGGAGCCATCAAGTACGGCGCCGATCTCTTCTGGGGCCGGGCCGAACTCTTCGTCAAGGTTGTTCGTAGCGAGCACGCACACGCCGAGGTGAAATCGATCATCACTTCCGAGGCGCGGGCCGTCGATCAAGTTATGGGCGTCTATACGCACAACGACATGCCCGGCACGAATCTTCAAGGCTTGATTCTGCGCGACCACGAAGTGCTCACCTCGGGCCGCGTGCGCTATATGGGCGATGCCATTGCCCTTGTCGTAGCTGAGTCTGAAGCAACTGCCCGCCTCGGAGCAGATGCGGTTCAAGTTGAGTACGAACCGCTGCCCGTGATTGACAGCATCGAGTCAGCCTTGGCCAAAGATGCCTACCCGCTCTACAAAGCCGGCAACATCATGGGCGGCAAGCGCATTCGCAAAGGGAATGTCGATGAGGCACTGGCCGGCGCTGCGGTGGTGGTGACCGAGTCGTTCGAGACCCAATCGGTCGATCACGCCTTCCTCGATTTGGAAGCCGGCGTCGCCTGTTACCAGGATGACCTGCTGACCATCGAAGCTCCGGGGCAATGGGTGCATGAAGAGCGCCGCCTGATCGCCCTAGCTCTTGGTCTGGAACCTGAGCACATCCGCATCATTCAGCCGGCAACTGGCGGCGCGTTTGGCGGTCGTGAAGACATCAGCATTCAGATTTACCTGGGCCTTGCCGCCTTGAAACACCCCGGCAAGACTATAGCCATGCGCCTTGACCGGGCTGAGTCTGTGCGGGCCAGGCACAAACGCCATGCCATGCGCATCGAATACACCCTCGGTGCAAAATCCGACGGCAGCTTAACCGCCGCCAAGGTCACCGTTTATTCCGACGAAGGTGCCTACGCCTCAACCGGCCCAGCCGTGATGCGCAAGGCTGCCTCTCATGCGACGGGTCCGTACCGCGTGCCCAATGTCAGCGTCGATGTGTACGGCGTCCACACCAACAACAACCCCACCGGAGCCATGCGCGGCTTCGGTGCTTGTCAGATGGCCATTGCTTACGAAGGCATGATGGATCGGCTGGCTATCAAGCTGGAAATGGATCGCTTCGATCTGCGGATCAAGAACCTGATCCAAAGCGGCGACGAAGTCACCACGGGTCAACACATCCAGGTAGCCACGGCCGTCGAATGCGCCGAGGCAGCTATGGGCAAATTCCGCGAGGTCAACGGCGGCCTGCTCGTACAACCGGACGAAGCTCATCTGCGCCGCGGATTCGGCATGAGCGTCATTTGCTTCGGGCTTGGATATGGCGATGGCTTTCCTGACTGTGCCCGAGCGCGGGTTGCCTTCGACGATGCAGGTAAGGCCGTGGTCTACACCGGCGGCGTCGATGTAGGCCAAGGACTGATCAATATGGTCGCTCAGGTTGCCGCCGACGAGTTGGGCTTACAACTTGATAACGTCAGGGTCGTAGCGGCTGACACCGCCCTCACCGATGAGAGCGGGTCTTCATCAGCCACCCGGCAAACCTACTTCACCGGCAATGCCGTCAAGCTAGCGGCCGAGGAAGTCAAAGAAGAACTGCTGGATATCGCCGGCGCCCATTTGCAACTACATCCGCATGAGATCGAGCTGACAAGCGGGTTCGCCCGGGCCATCCATGTGCCCGGCAAGGAAATTGCGATCAAGGAGTTGGTCGCCCAAGGCAAGAAGCGAGGCTACAAGTTAGACCAGCAAGCCCAGTTCAAGCCCGGCACGTTGTGCGAGGACTTCGACACCGGACAATCACCCCGCTCCTTCGTGACCTACCTGTTCGGTGCGCACGTTTCGCAAGTGTTGGTCGATATTGAGACCGGCGAGGTCAAAGTCGAGCGGCACATCGCCTGCCACGACGTCGGCAAAGCAATCAACCCGCAAGCAGTGCGGGGTCAAATCACTGGCGGCGTAGCCCAAGGAATTGGCATGGCCCTCATGGAAGAAGTCATCTCCAAGAAGGGCCGCATCTTGAACGGCAACTTCACCGACTACATCCTGCCCACCATCAAAGACGTTCCGCATGTAGAGTGCATTGTCTTGGAAAACACCGACCCAGGAGGTCCGTTTGGTGCCCGGGGAGTAGGCGAACCTCCACTAATCGGAGCCGTCCCAGCTGTCCTAGGGGCCATCCAAGACGCAACCGGAACAGCCCCCAACATCCTACCTTGCACCCCAGAACGCGTCTGGCGGATGTTGCAGGATGGAACCAACGCTTGACCCTACATAGGCCCTTGCAGCACGGCGTTGAAGTCGGGTAGGTCTGTTTCGGTTACTTGCTCGTCGGCGTTCATATCCAGGACGCGGCATTCCAGGCTTATTGATGATCCCTGGTTGCAGATTTGGAAGGTTGCAAAGTCGGCTAGGTCGGTGTCTCCGTCGCCTTCGCTGTCGCCAAGGACTGCGCCGTTGGGCAGCAGAAGCACGGTTAGATCAACCGGCTCGATACCGACGGGGACGTCCAGTGTTCTGGCATTGAATCCAGTTTCCTTGACCTGCACGGTGTAGGTGTCAACTTCGGGCACCAACCATCTGGATCGGCCAAAGAGTGGATCAGCTACTCGAGGCAGTTCGTCGGTATCGAAGGTGAAGTTGAGCACGTCAACTCCGGCTTCGATGGGTTCACCGGTCAAGTGGTTAGCCACCCGCACATCGATCCTGGCTTGTCCCATGCGTTCAAGCAGGTACAGCCACCCAGGTCGATTCCGTGCGACCGACGCCATCCCGGTGCTGAACGCCGGTTGAAAAGAGGTCCCAATTTCGATCAACATCGCGTAGGTAGCGTTGTGGGCGTAGTACCAACTGGTGTCGTCGCCGTTGACCGCACCGACGGCAATGGGAGAGAAAATGCTGTAATTGATCCCGTCGAAAGCGAAGATCGCGTCGCCCATACCACGCATCAACTCGTCGATGATGTCGTGCTCGGGCATGCGGTTGTCCGGGTTGCCGTCGTTGCAGGCATAGGGATAGTCGATGAACTGCCCGGACGCATGATAGGAAACCGCGACCAAGAAACGCTCTTGCTGGGCCAGGGCGATCATCGCCTGGGTTTCCGGCTCCGAGTTAGGCGACGCCCCCCGGTAAGCATCACTGCAAGTCGAGCCGCTCGAGCCGCCAGTCGGTGAGCGTTCACAAGCGGTTGAACCTGAGCCCCAGTGGTAGGGATAGTTGCGGTTGAGATCGACGCCGAGATTACCGCTGGTGCAGACAGCCCGAAGGTTCTTTCGATGAAAGGAATCACCACCATTGTGGACCCGTTCAGCTCCGTCGGGGTTGACGATGGGGATGCAGAAGATCTTGTAATTGTCCACCCAATCGGTCACTTGCGGATCACCGGCTACATACTGATCCGTCAGGTAGGTAATGACGTCCATGGCTACATGGGGCGTCACGATTTCGCGGGGATGGTGGGCGCCGTTGATCAAGATTGCTGGCTTGTCTTCAGCGGCGCCGGGGTTGTTGGATATTTCCAGACACAAAATGTCGCGTCCTTGATGGGTGATCCCAATCGAGGTCAAGTTAGTGAGGGTGGGATGATCCGCAACCTCGCCGTTGAGAAAGGTGAGCAATGCGGCTGGGTCAACAAAGCCGTTGATGCCGCCGCGCAATCCCGCCGCCCGCGGAGCCTCGTTGCGCTCGGTCTCTATGAGGTCAAAGCCTTGGGCAATCAGCGGAGCGAGCGGGGCTCCATCGCGCAGAATAATGTCCACATAGCCGAGTTGCGGCACCATGCCAGCCACATCGTAGCCCTGCTGGTTAAGCCAACCTCGCCAGTGGCGAAGGGTAGCTGCATCTGGCTGCTGACCGAACTCAAAACCGGGCAGGGTAAGGCGGTATCGCATAGCGTCAGCCCGCACATTATCGGCCGGCGCGCCCAACAGGCAAACGATGGTAATCAAGTAGGTAGCCACAGTGTTCCCCTCTGTGTGCAGTTCGGTTGGTCAATTGCTGACTCGACTATATCGCCTCAAGGGGTAGAGAATCAACCTCTTGGCGTGTTACTGCCTACTTCTTTTCCTTGAATACCCACCACACCAGCAGGCCAATCGCAAGTGCATACAGCAAGGCGTAGGATCGAATGCGGAACATGATATTCCTTTCCTGCTTATAGGCCTCGTCAAGAACTCGGCCTCTGCGCGGGTGCCCTACCTTTGAGCGCAGCGGAAGGGTGGGGGACCGCTGCTTAACCCGCGACAGGTTACTTGCTCTCCAGCCAGTTGTCTCCGTGGGCAATGTCTACCGCGACGGGTACTTTCAGGGGTAACGCTGTGGTCATCATCTTGCTGATGATGGGCGTTTCTTCTTCGACTCTCTCTTTAGGCGTTTCAAAAACCAGTTCATCGTGAACTTGCAGCAGCATGCGGCTCTTGAGTTGGCCCGTGCTGATCGATTTCTGGATGTCGAGCATCGCCCGCTTGATCAGATCGGCTGCACTGCCTTGGATGACCGTGTTCACCGCGATGCGTTCCCCGAAGGCAACCTTTTGGCGATTTCGTGATTGCAGGTCAAGGATGGGGCGTCGTCGTCCCAGCATCGTTTCTGCGTAACCGGTCCGCTTGGTCGTAGCTACGCAATCGTCGATGAACTGGCGGATCAAGGGATATCGCAGGAAATATTCAACGATGAACGATTCAGCATTGCTCCGAGAAATGTTCAGCGTCCGGGCTAAGCCGAATGCGGTCTGCCCGTAGATGATTCCGAAATTGACCGCCTTGGCTGCGCTGCGTTGCTCTTTGGTCACTTCTTCGATAGACACACTGTTGACTTGGGCAGCTACGAAGGCATGAATGTCCAGGCCGCTCTCGAAGGCATCCAAGAGGTTGGCATCCTGACAAAAATGGGCCAGGATGCGCAACTCGACCTGCGAGTAGTCAGCCACCAGCAACACATTCTCGGGCCTCCCCGCCACAAAGGCCGACCGAATCTGCCGCCCGGTCTCGGTGCGGATGGGGATGTTCTGCAAGTTCGGATCGCTGCTGCTGAGTCGGCCGGTGATGGCTCCGGTCTGGTTGAAACTGGCGTGGATGCGTTGTGTACGCCGGCTTACCATGCCTGGCAACGTGTCAACATAGGTCCCTTTGAGCTTGGCTAGCTCCCGGTATTCCATGACCAGCTTGGGGATGGGGTTGTTGCCGCTGCGGCTGAGGGCGTCGAGCGTGTCGGCATCGGTGCTTCGACCTGTCTTGGTCTTTCGGATGACGGGGAGGTCTTGTTCGTCGAAGAGCACGTTGGCTAACTGCTTGGTCGAATCGATGTTGAACTCATGGCCCGCGTGATGATGGATCATCCGGGTCAGTTCGATCATACGGTCAGCCAGTTGGCTACCCATCCGACTCAACACACCACTATCCAGGGCGATGCCGTTGTTTTCCATCTCAGCGAGTACAGCCACCAGCGGCATTTCGGTTTCGTGGAACAAGCTGCCGAACGAGGATTCATCTAGTTGTTTGGATAACACTTCGTACAATCGCCAGGTGATGTCAGCATCCTCAGCCGCATATTCGCAGACCCGTTTGGGTTCCACTTGGTCGATGGTGATTTGGTCTTTGCCCTTGCCAATCAAATCGGTGATGGGGATCGGATTGTGTTGCAGCAATTCTTTGGACAAGGCGTCCATGCCGTGCGATCGCCGCAGGGGGTCGAGCAGAAAACTGGCGATCATGCAGTCAAAGGAAGCCGAGGCGACTTCGATACCCACTTGCTTGAGGACCAGCAGATCATACTTCAGGTTTTGGCCCACCTTGCGGATGGCTGGGTTGGCAAAGATGGGGCTTAGGAATTGAACCACCGCCTCGAGGGCAACCGTCTCGCCCATGGCTGACCGCACCGGAACATAGAAGCCCGTCCCAGCCTCACAGGAAAAGGACAAGCCGACCAGGTGAGCATCAACGGCGTTTAGGCCTGTGGTTTCGGTGTCGAAGGCAAAGATGTCCTGCTTGGCTAGGTGTTTCGCCAGCGATTCCAAGGCTTCGAGCGTATCGACCGAGCGGTAGTCGCCCAATACCTCGCCGGCGGCTGGCGCTGCTTCGGATGTCGCATCATCATCGAATTCACCCTGGCCAAGGGCCAAGAGTTGGTCGGTCAGGCGGTTGAATCCCAGTTCCTCAAAGATGGGCACAGCCAAGTCAACGCCAAGAGGTGAGTCAACCACGGCCAGGTCCAGATCGAAAGCAAAATCGACGTCTTGCTTCAGCGTCACCAGTTGGCGGGTGATGGGCATTTGCTCGGCGAAGGCTTTGACGTTCTCCGCCTGCTTGGGCGTCAGTTCGTCGGCATGGTTCAGGACAGCCAGGGCGGAACCGTACTTGGCAATGAGCTTGGCTGCGGTCTTGACGCCGATCCCTTTGATGCCGGGGATGTTGTCCACGTTGTCGCCGGTGAGCGTCTGGATATCGATGCACTTGTCGGGTGCGTAGCCCTTCGAATCAAACAGCGCAGCTGCACTGAGGCTTTCATCCTTGCTGGGATCGTACAGAGAGATGCTGCCGCCACCGGGTGTCGAATCGGACAGCAGCTGTTCGAGGTCCTTGTCCTTACTCATGATGTAGATGTCCAGCGGCTCGGTAGAGAGCCTCCGGCAGAGCGTAGCCAACAAGTCATCGGCCTCGAATCCGGGAACGCGAAGAATGGGGATGCCCAGCGCTTCGACGATGGAGATAATATGATCGGCTTGAGGTGGCAAATCTTCGGGCGGCGGCTCGCGGTTGGCTTTGTACTCCGCGTAGATGTCGCGACGAAAAACGGTCTTGTCGCTCACGTCCAAAGCCATGGCTAGGTAGTCAGGCCGCTTGTTCTTGATCAGCCCCAGCAACATCTGCACGAACACATGGACTGCCTTGGTCGGTTCGCCCGTGGGGCTGGTCAGAGGTCGAAAGGGCGCATAATACGCCCGGTAGATTTGGGCGTGCCCGTCGATCAAGTAGAGACTCTTGTCCGCCATGGGTTGGCCTCTCCGTTCGAGCGGCAGTCGCACATCGTTGGCCTTGTGGTCCGTGGCACAGCCTTCGCCCGGCCCTATCGGCCGTTCGACGAAAAATGGAGCACTAGCGCGTGTCCAATTTGCAAACAACGGCTGCGTAAACCTTAGCGGCTCCGGCCCGTTTAAGCACCCGGGCACACTCAAAAAGCGTAGCCCCGGTGGTGGCTACGTCATCAACCAAACAGATGGTGGCTTTTTCCAGCTCGACTCCGGATGAGAGCACAAAAGCGCCCTTCACATTCTCCACCCGCTGGGCATGACTAAGCCCGATCTGAGATCGGCCTCCGCGAGTACGCCGCAGCAGAGGCAAATCGGGCAATCTCGCAATCCGCGCTCCGTGCTCCGCTATTGCCGTTGCGATATAAGGTCGGCCAAGGAGATGCCGTCGCCAGTGCGTCGGGACCGCTACGATGGCTTCGACCGTATCGAACCAGGAGGCCTCGCTCAAGGTGTGCCCCAACCACGCACCGAAGAACTGCTCGAGGTCATCGCGGTCGGTGTACTTGTAGGCAAGTAGCAGATCCCTCAGCAGACCCTTGTGAGCCCCCATCCGCACAACGCCGCCCAGGGGAGTCGGCACTGTCCCGCAGCGCGGGCAGGTGGGCAGTCTGCCCCCGTAAGGCCCCACAGATGAGCCGCATCGGCCGCAATAATCTTGTCGGATAATGTCAGCCAGCAACCCGGCACAGGGGGAACACAAGCCATCAGCGACGATGGCGCCAGCTGAGTTGCAGCCAAGGCATAATTCCGGAAAAATCAACTGCCGAAAGGAACGTCCTATAGCCTGGGGATCAACCATGAGGTCTTCTCGTCGAATAGCAACGCGGTGCTCAGAGAGGGCCCGAACCGCCCCGGCGGGTTGCGGGCATCCGTTGCAGCATAGACGGCTGACAGCTATCATGGCAAGACTTGGGAGACGCCGCGTAAGCCAATCTCAGCCGCGCCGCAGGAGAAGGTCTCGATGCCGCTACACGCTTAACTGCTCCTGATCCCCAACGTAGATCGACTGCTCATTAATCTATCCTGACAGGCGGCCGCCGAAGAGCGCTTACCATGTCGCTGAGGAATCGAATTCAAATGTCCTATCGCATCATAGTCATTGCCACCTTGATGGTTTCGGCTGTAATCGCTCCTGAAACGCTGGCCCAGTGGGGCGGACCCGTAAAGGTCACCGTCGCTTCTGCAGAACTGCGTAAATTGCCCATGACCTCTACCTTGGTGGGCACGGTCGAACCACTCAGGCGGAGTATCATCGGTTCTGAGATCGCAGGACTCGTCGAAGAGATGCCCGCGCGCCAGGGTGATTTTGTGACGGCAGGTGCGCTGATTTGCAAGCTGCGAGACCGCACCGAATCGTTGCAACTTGCCGAAGCCCGAGAACGGCTCAAATCACTCCAGGCATTAGAGCGCAAGTGGCAGTTCGAGAAGCAGCGCATCGCAGATCTGTACGATGCCCAAGACGCAGCCGACAAAGAAGTCTATGACACTGAGGCTGAGTTTGACCAAGCCCGGTTTGCAGTTTCGGCCCAAGAAGTCGTTGTCGCCCGTCTTGAAACCGAGCTAGCCAAGACGGAGATCCGAGCTCCTTTCTCAGGTTATGTCGTGAGCCGCCGTGCCGAGGTAGGCCAGTGGTTGACCATGGGCGGCGACGTCGTGGAATTGACTGATCTGTCCTCAGTTCTGGTGCGGGTGGACGTGCCCGAGCAGGCCATTGCTTTTGTTCAACCTGGCAACACCGCCTCGGTGTTCGTCGAGGGCGCAGGCCGACGTTTTGCGGGCGAAGTTTGTCATGTGCTCCTCCAAGCTGATCCAACTGCCCGGACCTTTCCAGTTGAGATCGTGGTCAAGAACCCTTGGTACATCGAAGTAGACGGCCTGCGGCTTCCCCGGGGTGTGGTCCGACAACAGAGAGGCGAATTTTTGCCGGACGAGAAGGCGGATTCATCAACAGATGCCGCGCTGTTGGCCGGCGGTATGTTCGCCAAAGCTACCTTGCAAACCGGCCCGGCCAGCGAATCGGTGGCTGTGCCCAAAGACGCCATCGTGTCGCGGAACGGGGTTGAGTATGTGTCTATGGTCGTACCCGGGAAGGAAGAGGGCAGCCTGATGGCAATTCCTACGTCGGTGACCACGGGCATCGACATGGATGATTGGATTGCGATCACCTCGGGCAATCTTGCCCCAGACACCAAAGTGGTCACCACCGGAAACGAGAGCATCATGTTCCCATCCCCAGTGGTGGTTGTTGCACCGGCGAGGCCCGGCGCCGCGAGCGCAGTCGCAACCGAGCCCACCAGCTCAACCGAGGAAGTAGGCTCTTAAGACCATGAACATCATCCGCTTCGCCATCAATAATCCGGTCAAGGTGTCGGTGGCAGTCATCTTGGCTGTCATGTTCGGCATCTTGAGCGTGTTTCATATACCGATTCAGCTGACGCCCGATGTAGATCGCCCGTTCATCACGGTCGAGACATTCTGGGAAGGGGCCTCCCCGCAAGAAATCGAACGAGAAATTGTCAAGCGCCAGGAAGAGAAGCTCAAGGGCGTGCGCAACCTCAAGAAGATGACCTCCCAATCCAGCCAAGCCAAGGCAGAGATTACGCTGGAGTTCGTGGTGGGCACCGACAAGAACATAGCCCTCCAAGAGGTGTCAGAGAAACTCCGTCAAGTCCCCGCCTATCCCGAAGATGTTGATGAACCCACCATCAAGCCAACCGGCGCAGAGATGAAGGCTACAATTGCGTGGATCATGTTCCGCGGCAAATCCGGAGAAGACGTCACTGCGCTAAAAGATTTCCTGGAAGACGACATCAAACCCATTCTCGAAAGAGCCGAAGGCATCGCCAGTGTGGATGTGTTTGGTGGCAACGAGCGCGAGATCAAGGTCATCGTCGATCCCTACCGGCTGGCCGCTAGAGGGCTATCTCTGAGGGATCTGGAACGGGCCTTGCGCCGCCACAACGCAAATATCTCGGCCGGCACCATCACGCACGGCAAACGCGACTACACTTTCCGCACCGTGGGCCAATACGAAGAGATCGAAAACGTCGGCGACACTGTAGTGGCCTATCGCGACGGCGGACCGATTTTTGTACGCGACATCGCTGAAGTACAAAACACATTCAAGAGAGAATTCGGTTTTGTTCGCTCAGTGGGTGATACGGTGCTGGCATTGCCTGCTCGAAAGGAAACCGGCGCCAATGTTATGTTGGCCATGGAATCGCTCAAGAAGCAGATTGCCTATTGCAACAAGACGATTCTTAATCCCCAAGGCCGAGGCCTGAAGTTGACTCAGGTGTACGATGAGACCACATACATTCGATCAGCGATTAGCTTGGTCACCCAGAATCTTCTCCTTGGCGGAGTGCTGGCCGTCATCGTCTTGCTCGTATTTCTGCGGAGCGCGTCTGCCACTGCCATTGTCGGTTTTTCAATTCCGATTTCCGTGGTCAGCACTTTTCTAGCCGTTCAAGCATTGGGGCGCAGTCTCAATGTGGTGATGCTGGCAGGCATGGCCTTTGCCGTAGGCATGGTGGTCGATAACGCCATCGTCGTTCTGGAGAACATCTACCGCCATCGTCAGATGGGCAAGAGCAAGGCAGTCGCTGCGTTAGAAGGAACCAGCGAAGTCTGGGGGGCGGTTTTGGCCAGCACTTTGACCACCATGGCCGTCTTCTTGCCGGTGGTTTTCATTCAGGAAGAGGCTGGGCAGCTGTTCCGGGACATCGCCATCGCCATCGTCTGCGCCGTAGGCTTATCGTTGCTGGTAGCCACTACGGTTATTCCCACGCTGTCCGCCCGCATGCTTCGCATTTCAAGCAAACTAAGAGACTCCGATCACCAGTCGGGCCGCATCGCCACGGGCGTCAGTCAAATGGTGGCCGCAATGAACCGGAGTTGGTTAGCCCGAAACACCGTGATCGCATCGCTGATGGCTGCATCCATCGGAGGCAGTATCTGGCTAATGCCGCCGACCGACTACTTGCCCACCGGAAATCGCAACCTGGTATTTGGAACGGTGATTACTCCCCCGGGCTATTCGGTAGACACGTTCAAAGCAATTGCCGATGCGATCGAGAATGGAACCCCCGAGGATCCCCACGGCCTCAGAGAGTATTGGGAAGCGGAAATCGGCTCGCCCCAAGAAGCAGCCCTTCCTCCGGTGGCTATGAAGGTTGGTCAGGGCAAAGAGACCAAGCACGTAGAAGTGCCCGCCCCGCCAATCCAGAATTTCTTCTTCGTTTCCTTCGGCGGCGGCTCGTTCATGGGGGCGACCAGCAAGTACGAAGATCGGGTCAAGCCGCTCATCGAGGTGTTCAACCAAGCTAGCGGCAGGGTAGCAGGGGCGATTCCTTTCTTCTGGCAGTCTTCGCTCTTCGGCGGGGTGAGCGGTGGCAACACCATCGAGCTAGAAATTCGCGGCGACAGCCTTAAGGAAGTCGTAGCTACGACCGGAAAGCTCATGCGACCCGTTGGCGAACGATTCGGTCACGCTAGGCCCAACCCATCCAACTTCAACCTCGGTCGCCCTGAAGTACGCATTGAGATCAATCGCGAGAAGGCCGCCGACCTCGGTCTGGATGTGCGCGATATCGGATTCATCGTGGCCGCCTGCGTCGATGGCGCTTTTGTCGGCAGCTTCTACGACAAGGGCGATGAAATCGACCTGAAGATCCACGTCAAGGGCACCGAGGACGCCGACATCCAAGAAATTGGCGACATTCCCATTCATACTGCAGGCGGAAGAATCGTAACGCTTTCGTCAGCCGTCAGTTTCGTTTCGACAACCGCCCCGCAGCAGATCAACCACATTGAAGAGATGCCGGCTGTCTCGTTGGAGATCAAGCCACCCGAAGGAATGGCCGTCGAAACCGTCATGCAGATACTCGAAGACGAAATCATCAAGCCGATGCGCGCTGACGGCAGCATTCCTCCTACCATCGTCACTACCCTGGCTGGAACAGCCGACAAACTCGTCCAAACCCGCGAAGCGCTCTTTGGCGCTTGGCAGGGCGGAACCTGGCGGCGTGATCCTGTCACCGGAGCCATTCCACTGGCAGCTTCTCTGGGCAATCTGTTTACCTCGCGGGGTTTTCTGGCTTTGCTCGTCACATACCTTCTGATGGCTGCCTTGTTTGAATCCTTCGTTTGGCCGTTCGTCATCATCTTCACTGTTCCGTTGGCCACGGTGGGAGGCTTCGCTTCATTGCGCTTGGTGCATGAGTGGTCGTTCAGCGATCCGGTGTCACCCATCCAACAGTTGGACGTGCTGACTATGCTTGGGTTTGTTATTCTGATCGGCATCGTGGTCAACAACGGCATCTTGGTGGTTCACCAAGCCTTGAATAATCACCGCGACTACGGGCTAAGCTGGGAACGGTCAATCAGCGAATCGGTCCGCACCCGCGTTAGGCCGATTTTCATGACCGCCTTCACCAGCATTGGCGGAATGGCTCCGCTCGTATTCCTTTCCGGGGCAGGCAGCGAATTGTACAGAGGGCTTGGCTCGGTCGTAGTGGGTGGGCTTCTTGTTTCAACGGTCTTCACCCTGCTGCTGGTGCCGGCTGTGCTGTCGCTTGTCGTAGACATCCGAAACGCAGTGGCCAACCTCTTCCATTTCTCGGAGACGGAGAAAGTGCCTGGCAAGAACCCAACCCGACCACTATCAGCCACCACGAATCGCTGAATTCCAGGCTGTGGAGCTCCGCAATGACGACTACCCTTTGGTTTTGAACTTGTGTTCAGCGGGTTCAAATTGCAATCTAGGCCCCTTAATCTGCAACCAATCGCCTAGCCTTTCGATGAGGAACCTTCTGATCTCCTGATCTTCAGTCCACTCGAACAGTGGCGGCTCATCAAAATAGGCCCGCAAGACCTCGACGAATCCTGCATCGCGAAAAAAGGAATCTGCTTCGATAGAGGCTGACTGGTTGAGCACGGCTTGAGCAGGCGAAATGTCGCCGCTTTCCAGCAGGGCTAAGAACAGTCCGGTGCGGGAGACATTCCCGTTCACTAAATAGACGTCCAACTCCGCGCGGGCATCAGGGTCACCGCAGATCATCCTTGCAGCAAGGTAGTTGGCCCGAACCTGCCATGTAGGCTCGAAGTCAGGCTCGGCCGGTTGCATGCGTCGGGCTAACTCCTCCGCCAACGGGCGGCCCTCCAGCCAACGGCGTTCACCAGCCAGCGCCAAAGCGAGGGCTGAGCCGCCGTTGGCTGGGGTGTCGTTTTCGACCAGAATCTCCATCAGTTGATTGAAAAGTGGCGGCTGGAACCTGGCTACCCGTAGCGCAGTTAGTTCTCGCACCTCATCGGACATCGCCCCACACAAGTCGAGCAGCGCCTCCGTGCCCGCGGCTGCGTTCAATCGATGAGCGGCACAGGCAGCCCTGTATTGCAGCATGGGCTGATCCTGAAACTCAGTCACCACGTCGAGGATGACTTGCATGTAAGGTTGATCGTTCAGGTCAGCCAGCGCCTCGATGGAGGCTGCCGCAGCGGCCAAGTCTCCCGATTGTATCGCCTGGGCTAGAGCACCCCGAACTTCCTTGATAGCGGTCGCCCGCCCCGCCTCATCCCAGCGGCATCGCCCCAGGGCATACATGGCAGCCAGGTTGACATCGACGGATTCATCGCGGAGCAAGCTGGCGATTGCGTTCACATCGGCTCGCTCGGTGAAGCGTCGTCCCAAGGCCAGGGCGGCCCGGGCGCGGATGATGACCTCTGGATCCTTCAGCAAGCCAGCCAAGGTAAGGACTACGCCCTCGTTTTCATCGGGTACGAAACCAAGGGTCCAAACTGCCATTCGGCGTATCGCGGGTTCTGAATTCTCCATCGCCCCCAGTGCCAATTCCCGACCCTCTGGCGTGCTGCGAATCGCCCACATCGCCGCCTCAGCCATGACCACATTTTGACCAACGCGGCCCAGCGATAAATGGTCAGCGAGGGCAACAGGATCTAGAACACCCAGCGCCCAGATAGACGCAAGACATACCTCATCATCCAAGTCGTCGAGCGCGGGGACGAGAACACTGGGTATCGACGTGCTTGCATCCAGGCAGATTGAGGCTGTCCACACCGCTTGGCGCCGCACGGCCACAACCGGATCAGCCCGAACACTCAGGAGCGCGTTCTGAACGTCTGGTTGGGCAACAGGGCCGATGCGGGCCAGCGATTTGAGGGCGATGATGCGGGTCTGCGGATCATCCATCTGCAAGCGCAGGAGTTCCCGATGAATTCGCGATGCCGAGCCGATGCGTCCGGGCGTCCATCGGCCTGCGTGCTCAAGTGCTCCAGCCAGGAATGAAAACTCTTCACTTCCAGCCTCTTGCAGCAGCGCGATGCAGCGTGCCTCGACGGCTTCAACGTGTTGGATCGACCAGATGGCAATGCGACCTGCCGGGCTATCCAAATCAAACGCACTTTCCACCGTCTCATTCAGCAGAGCATCCACCAGGTTCGGTGCGTTCCTGGCGTTACCCCTAGCAAGGCCGGCCAGTTCATTCAGGGCATCGAGGCGAACTTCGATGTCTGAACTGCTCGTCCGATAGAAGTAGTAGCGGGCCTTGATGGAGGGGGCCATGAGCGTCCCCACGATGAGGCCCAGAACCGCGACGGCTAGGCCCAGCGACAGCCGACGGAGCAATTTCTCGCCGTGTGGACTCATTGGCTGTGATGATTGACCAAAAATGTGGATTCCCCGTCGGTGAGGGTTGGGATGATTAGTCCCGGTCCAGAACCCGCGCGTTTCGGCCGATAATAAACGACAACGGTTCCTTGGGAAATATGCACATGCTTGCAACGACTGAAATCTCGTTCATCTTGGCTACGCACAATCGGCGGGAAGTCACCCTCGACACCCTGGCTGCGCTGTTCGGAGCGTCCAAGCCCACCGCAGGCTTCGAGGTGCTGGTCGTCGATAACGCCTCCTCCGACGGAACTGTGGAGGAAATCAAGACTCGATTCCCAGCTGTTGAGATCCTAGCACGTGCTCAAAACCTGGGCAGCTGCGCGAAAGCTTTGGCCGTGGAGCAAGCCAAAGGCCAATTCATCGTGTTCCTCGACGACGACTCGCATCCCCAGCCGGGCAGCGTCGAACGTATGATTCAGCATTTCGAGAACGACTGCACATTGGGGGCAGCCGGTTTTCGGGTCCATCTGCCCGACGGTCGCGAAGAATGCAGCGCCTTGCCCAACGTGTTTATTGGATGCGGTGTCGGCTTTCGAGCTGATGCTCTGAGAGCGGTGGGCGGGTTGGATGCATCGTTATTTATGCAGGCTGAGGAATACGACTTGAGTTTTCGCTTGATCAATGCAGGTTGGCAGGTTCAAACCTTTGGCGATCTGCATGTGAATCACCTCAAAACTACCCAGGCGCGCCGTAGCGGCAGGACGACCTACTACGATATCCGCAATAACCTTCTTGTGGCCGCGAGGTACCTGCCGAAACCATATCTTCACCTCTACCGCGAGGATTGGCTTCAACGGTACGCTTGGTTGGCGGCTCGAGATGGACGAGGCGGCTCCTTTCTGCGCGGGGTGTTTGTCGGCCTAGCCAAGATTCGAGGCGAGCGGCGCCGCTACACATCGCACCAATTGTCACCCCAGGCCTTTGAGTCGCTGTTCCGTTGGCAGTTCATTGCAGACCGCATGGCCAACCTGGCCAAGCGAGGCGTTGGCCGCATTGTCTTGGCTGACCTTGGAAAGAACGTATTGGCTTTTCAGCGCGCCGCAGATCGCCATTCATTGCAGATCCTAGCCATTGGCGATGATCGCTTCAGTGCCTCGGGGCGACACTACCGAGGCGTTCCGGTGCTGACCTTGGCTGAAGCGCTTGACCTGAAACCTGATGCGGTCGTAGTTGCCAACACGTCGCCCGTCCACAGTGCCGCGATGCTCTGTCGCTTGACTACCCTGGACGCTCCACATCCAGTCGCCTGGTTTGCAACCGAGCACCATGCGGCCCTCGATGAGGATCCAGTGTTCCCATCAAACCATGGGCAGCTCACATTGAGTCAACTGCCTGGCGCGCCCCAGTGCGCTACGGGGCGCGTCTAAGCGAAACCAATCGCTCGGCTTTGTGCACCCCTTGGCCATCAAAAGCGAGACAAAGTGGGTCATCGGTGTATCGCATTTGCTACAGAACGGCGCGATGCTGGCCGAATTTGTCCTGCTAGCGACCTCGCCCTGGCTCCGCTCCACCTTCTCGCAGCTGCACGCTAAAAGGCGACCTTCTGTCAGCCGATGACTTACGTGCAGAACGACCTTGGGCGACAAGCGTTAGGAGAGGCCGAATTGCCCAATCCAGCCACACATCACAGCAGCGCCGGCGGCGAACAGCAGCGTGGCCGAAGCAATCTCGACAAACTCCTCGACGCCATTGAGGGGCCTGAACAGGACGCGAACAAGATCTCCGGTCGAGAAAGCGTCAGGCATAAATTCCGCGCCAAGTTGACCATCGACGTCTACCAACCAGGAGGTAACAAAACGTCCCATCAGGTGGTCGTTCGGAACCTCAGTAGCAACGGGCTTTCCTTTATCCACAGTGGTTTCTTGCATCACGGCACGAAGTGTTGTTTGCAACTTACCACACTCGATGGCGCCTGGGAGAACATCAGCGCCAATGTCGTGCGCTGCCGTCTGATCAAGGGCAGGGTCCATGAGATAGGTCTCCATTTCCTAGCCCCAATCAACCTGGAGGATTTCCTGCATCAGAGTCTAGCCGGTCGAATCCTTATCGTCGAGGACGACCCTGGGTATGCAAAACTGATCACGCATCAGTTGGCCAAGAGTGGCCGCGAAGTTGTGTTGGCTGACCGAGGATTCAAGGCCCTCAAGCTCGTCAAGGATGGTCATTTCTCAGTCATATTGACTGACCATGAAATGCCGGGCATGACTGGCACGACTCTCGTGAAGCAACTTCGAGAGACGGGCATCACAATCCCCATCATCATGATGAGCGCCAACACCTCGGATGCATTCCGCGACCTAGCCCTCGAAGCAGGGTGCGACAAATTTCTCCCCAAGCCGGTCAGGAAGGAAGAACTGTTAGCCGCGATCGACGAATCCCAGTGCAGTGCCGAAGTACTGAAAAGTGACTTTGCCGACAACCCCGACATGATCGAGTTCATCGACTAGTTTGCCTCGGACTTACCCAGGCGGACCACTCAAATTCAAGACTGCCTGACCCAACGAAAGACCGATCAGTTGCTTGCGGCGATCGAGCAGCTCGGGGCGATGGCGGGTAGCTGTGGATTCGAGCCCATTTGCGCCGCTGCCCAAGAACTCCAAGTTTTGATGTCAGCTTCTCAAGAATTGGAATCCCTCCAACAGCAGATCGATGAGCTGGTGAAGCTGTGTGGGCGAGTAAGTTCACCGCGTGCAGCAACGTGCGAAGAATAGGTCATACCGACCCCGCAATCACTGGATAGCCCCCAGGGCCTTGAAGGCATCGCCGAGCTGGAATTCCACCTTCTGAGTTCGCCCAGCCACGTTTGCAATGAGCTGAACGTCCGATACTGGAGAACGCACACAATGCCCACCTGGGTGGCCCACAATAATCGAGCCTCCCGATTCTGCCGATAAATCGTTGTACCTTTGGACCCTCATGAACCACACTCTTTAGGGTTCAATCACGGCTCGACCAGCCCACCTGAGTAAGACCCAGGTGCGTATTTGATGTTCGGCAGACTGGAGAAGCCAAGATGGCTAACACGGTTCGCACACTGATCGTCGATGACAGCAGCATGGCGCGCACGCTTATGCGGAACGCCCTGCGGAAGCATCCGGATATCGAAGTAATCGATTCAGCGTCCGATGGTGTGGAGGCACTCGAGAAAATCAGGGCACTCAAGCCTGATGTTGTCACCTTAGATATCGAAATGCCCCGCCTCAATGGCATTGGTGTACTCGAAAGAGTCGTCGGCAAAGCACCGGTCAGCTTTGTCATGGTTTCTTCACTGACTCAGGCCGGCGCCCAAGTCACCTTTGAAGCGTTGAACAAGGGTGCATTCGATTATGTAACAAAGCCCGCCTCGGGAAGCTTCAAGGTACTGCCCGGGTTCGAGGAGCGGTTGCAAAGGCTGGTTGTCGCCGCAGCCAAGTCAAAAGGGCGCCGGGCGGTCGCCCGCCCAATCGACGCGAGCAAGTCAGCCGCCCCTACGTTGCCACCCTGCAAAGAACGGGGTTGGATCGTAGCGATCGGAATCAGTTGCGGCGGGCCACAAACCTTGATGCGAATGATGCCGCAGTTCCCTTCTGATTTTCCTCCGATCCTCATTACCCAACACATGCCAGCCGGGTTCACTGCTTCTTTTGCCAACAGCTTGAACAACATTTGCAGCGTGAACGTCAAGGAAGCCCAACACCTGGATCCGCTCAAGCGCGGACAAGTCTATATCGCCCCCGGCGGCAAACATATGACTCTGGTCCGAAAAGGAGTGAGCGCAGTTGTCCATGTCAAGGACGGAGAAAAGGTGTCCCTACACAAACCCTCGGTGGATGTACTATTTGATTCCATAGCAGCCACCATGGGATCGCGGTCGGTCGGTGTTATCATGACCGGCATGGGTAGTGACGGCGCCAAGGGGATGGTCAATATGCACAAGTCAGGCGCGTGGACGATTTCTCAAGATGAGGAGACCAGCTTGGTGTACGGTATGCCGCAAGTTGCTTACAAAACTGGAGAAGTAGACCAGGTGGCCCCGCTGAGCGGGATTCCCATGGCGATCTCCAGGTTGATGCAGCGCGGGCGCCGCACGGCGTTGGTGGCGTCGGCTTCCTAGCCCGCTACGGGCGCCTGATGCATTCTCAATCAGCGTGCCAGCGCCATCCAGCCCTGGAATATCAGGCATAGATATCCTGCGTGAGATCAATTGTGTCGATCCCCCGCCGTGATCAGGGCACCGCTGGGTATCTCGACCATTTCTAACATCGTAATCTCTGAGCAACCATCGATTCAGGATATACTTGTCCCAACACACCGCTGGTGGATGGTACGTCATACTGTTAGGAGCGATGCCATGAACGCTATGCTCAGCTCAATCGTGTGCCTTATCAGCCTGGGATTGGAACAGACTGAGCTTCGCATCCTTACCGCAGATGGTAAGGCTGCCGCCAACGCAGAGGTCTTCGCACTCGTCGCCCCAGGCAGCAAGATGCTCAAGGGGGAACTAGCTACCCTCCGCCGTATCCCATGCTAAAACCCTTGGCATTTCAAAAGGTCATCCACGGGCTGGCGTTTCTTGAACCCGGCTACGCGTTGACCCATGACCCTGCTCCACCGCGAATCGTCGGCGTGCATGTTCGCACGATCATACCATTCGGATAGCTGCTGGTCGTACCGATCTATCTGCCTAAGCATGTTCTGCTCAGACATATAGCTATTCGTGTGGAGAACCGCATCGAGCGGCAGGCGAGGCTTGGGCGGCAGCGACGACTCCGAAGCGGGGCGGCCTATGCACAGGCCTGCTACGGCGTAGACGTGCTTGGGCAGCCCAAGAGCATCAGCAACCTCATGCGGGAAGTTCCGCATCGCCCCAATCATGCAAATCCCATAGCCGAGCGATTCTGCGGCAATCACGCTATTCTGCATGAGCAGTGCGGTATCGACGGTGGCCACGATCAATGCTTCGGCGTTGGCTTCGATCGGTGGGGCAGCGTGCTGGGCGCAAGCAAGCCCCAAGCGATGCAGGTCCGCACAAAACGCTAGGAAAACGGCGGATTGGTGGATCTGTTTTTGGTCGCCGCAGAGCTTAGCCATCTGAGTCTTCAAGTCCGGCTCAGCAATGTGGATCACACTATAGGCGTGCATATTGCTGGACGTCGATGCCCGCATCCCTGCCTCCAGAATCGCGTGCAAGGTTTGAGGACTGATCGGCTCCTCGGTGAAGCTTCGCACCGATCTGTGGGACAGCAACTGTTCGATGGTCGATTTCATTCGATTTCAAATTCAGCAGGATCGAGTTTCTTGAACAACAATTCCGGCTTGCCCAGTTCCTTCTGTGCCTCAAGGCGGTCGTTCGAGCGATCCCAGGCAAGGGCCTCTTGATCCAGGTTTAGGATACTGAGGCATTTTTGCGCGGCTGCGGGGATAAAGGGGGCCATCAACGTCGTCAGCGTTCGGGTGGTTTGAACGCAAACATTAATGGCCCGTCCGCACGCCTCCATGTCGGTCTTACGCGTCCGGAACGGTGCTGTCGTATCAAAATAGGCGTTTCCCTGTCGAGCCAACCCCATCACCTCGTTCAAGCCCGCCTTAAAGCGGAAGGCTTCGAGATGTTCTGCCGCCTTGGCCGAAGCCTGTTCACAGGCGGCGAGTTGAGCTTCGTCGATGTCGTCTCGTTGCCCGGGATCAGGAACCTTGCCGTCGAAATACTTGTGGACAAAAGTCATCGTGCGGTTGACGAAGTTTCCAAGAGCAGCCACCAGTTCCCCGTTGTTGCGGCCAACGAAGTCATCGAAATCAAACGCGGTTCGCGCTGACTCGGGTGCAATGGCTGTCAGGTAGTATCGTAGCGGATCGGGGTCGAACCCCTCGAGGTAGTCTTCGATCCAAACGGCTGTCCCCCGTGACTTGCTCATCTTCTCTTCGTCTTTGCCGGGGAACTTGATGTTCACAAAAGCGTTGGCTACCACGTTGTGTGGAAGCTGGAATTCCCCCGCTTGGCCTTGAACCGAATCGCTGTCGTGCGTAGCCAGCAGCATGGCTGGGAAGGTAATGGCATGGAACACGATATTGTCTTCGCCGATGAAGTTGACCACCTTGCATTCTGGATCCTTCCACCAACGTTCGTAGGCCTGCCAACCTTCGCCTAGCTGCTCGCAGAGCGATGCGGTGAATGAGATGTACCCAATCGGGGCGTCGAACCAAACGTATAGAACTTTGCCCTTGGCGTCTGGGTCATCATCGAGGGGGACTGGAATTCCCCAGGACATGTCGCGCGTCATAGCCCGCTCGGGCAAACCTTCTGATTCAATCCTGCCCAGCGATTGGTTTAGCACGATGAGTCGCCATTGAAGCCCGCTCATGGCGTCACCCCTCTTGCCTCGGAGCCAATCGGC
>JAJDDP010000178.1 GCA_029260235.1 Phycisphaerae bacterium
CCTCGAACTGCCGGACGGCTGTACGTAGGGTTAGCGAGTAACCTGCCGCGGCTGAGTCTGGAGTGACCGCAAGGGACAGATCCTTCAGTTCCACCTGCCCGCTGCTGCAGAAGATCAAGGCCCGTTCGACCGCGTTTTCCAGCTCACGAACGTTGCCCCGCCAGGGCTGGCCAAGCATGGCCCGGACTGCCTCGTCACTAAAGCCGGGGCAGTGACATTTCAACTCTTCGTTGTACTTGGCGACGAAGTTCTCGATCAACGGGGGAATGTCGTCCGTACGTTCCCGCAGCGGGGGTACAACAATTCGGATCACGTTGAGTCGGAAGAAGAGATCCTCGCGGAACGATCCGTCAACGATGGCTCCGTCCAAATCTCGGTTGGTTGCTGCGACGATTCGAATATTGACCGGTCTTGCCCGACTCTCTCCGACGCGGATGATCGCCTTCTGTTCGATGGCTCGAAGAAGGACCGCTTGGCTGGCCAAGGGGAGGTTCCCAATCTCGTCGAGAAACAGCGTGCCGCACTCTGCGGCTTCAAAATAGCCGGTGCGATCCGTATCGGCACCGGTAAAGGCGCCGCGCCGGTAACCGAACAGCTCGCTCTCCACCAAATTCTCAGCCAGGCCTCCGCAATTGACGGCCACGAATGGCTTGTCCTTGGTCACGCCGCTGTAGTGGAGAGCCCGAGCGACAACTTCCTTGCCCGTACCGCTCTCGCCACAGAGCAAAACATTGCTCTTGGTATGCCCGATGCACTCGATCGTTTCCCGGATCGAGGCCATGGCTTGAGACGTACCCACAATGCCCGATGGAATTTTCGTCTGACGAATCTGCTCGCGCAAGAGCTTGTTCTCTCTGGCCAACCCCGAATGGGCCAGCAGTCTCTTGAGCTTGAATATCACGTCGTCGAAAATGAGAGGTTTGCAGATGTATTCGCGGGCGCCCTTCTTCATCGCTTCGACGGCGGTATCCACTTCCCCGAAGGCAGTGATGACGATGATGGGCGCATCTGGCGCAAGTTTGACCGCGTGATCGATCAACTCCATACCGGGAACACCCGGCATGCGCAGATCGGTAATCAACGCATCAATAGTGCTGCTCTTGAGGATACTGAGCGCCTTGGATCCGTCGGGGCAGGCAATAACCTCAAACCCCTCTTCCTCAAGAGCCTCGGCTAGGTTTTCCCGAAGCGTGTCTTCATCATCGGCCAGTAGTATCGTCGTGCGTCCCATGAGTTCCACTCGGCGGTTCGGTGATGGTTGGCATGGTCACACTGAACACCGTGTAGCTTCCGGGGCGAGAATCAAAACTGATGCTTCCCCCATGCTTTTGCACGATGCCAAAGCTGACTGCCAACCCCAAACCGGTTCCCTTTCCTGCTTCCTTGGTGGTGAAGAAAGGCTCGAAGATGCGTTCTCCAAGCTCTGTAGGAATACCTGTTCCGGTGTCTTTGATGCTCACCACGATGTCTCGCCGCCGACTCCTCACCCTAACGGTGAGCGTGCCGCCTTCGGGCATGGCATCCAGGGCGTTAAGCCCTAGGTTGAGGAACACCTGTTGCAACTGATTTGCCAGGGCGAATGTCCGCGGTATGTTCTTGGGCGGCTCAAAGTCGATCTTGGTGTTGCGGGCCCTCCGGTCGAAGCGAATGAGGCGCATGGCGTCTCTCAAGATCTCGACCACATCACATTGCTCCCATCGCTCGGGCCCAGGGGGAGCCATTCTCACCAGCTGCCGAACTGTGTGCGAAATCCGCTTGATGTGCGTCTCAATGATGTCAAGTTGCTCAACCGTTGACTCGTTCTTTGTCTTGCGTTTGAGCGTCTGGGCAACCGATGAGATGCTCGACAGCGGGTTGCAAACTTCGTGGGCAACACCGGCTGCAATTTGGCCGATGGAGACCATCTTCTCCTTCTCAACCATTTGGGCATGCATGCGCGAATTGTGATGGGCTTCCTCTTCAAGCAAGAACATGAGGTTGTTGAAACTCTCGCCTAATCTAGTCAATTTGTCGGGGCAGGATTGCTGGTACACTTCGCACCCGTAACACACGTCCATCGGATTTGATGAGCCATTAGTGGTTCGCCCGCCGCTACGCAAAGCAGCCGTTTGCCAGCAGCGCCGTCCGAGACGATCGGGGGCGGGGCAATCCGGCGGGCGGTGATCTAGGACTTCTCCACAGGTCACTAGGTGTGGGTTCTCAAACCGTCCTGCTTTGTCAGGGTTCCTGCGATAGTCGTCCACCAACTGTTGGAGGCGTTGGGCGGTATTTGAGAGCCGTTTGTGCTGACGGTCCATGGTCAAATAGACCAGCCCACAAGCGATCAAGGCCAGCACCGCAGCTTGGGCTGATAGGACACCGTGGTGGAGGGCAGTGGAGGCCGAGGGGAATAGGCGTGCAACCGCGACGTCGGAAAGCACGAGCAAGGCCACAAACACACCCAGGACGACCAGCGATTGGAAGATTCTAATGAGAATGTGTCCGAGAGCTGGCCCCGCGCCGCCGCCGCCTCGAGATGGCTCGCTGAGATGGAGCATCTTACGATCGTTCGCTGCGGCTTGGTCTGATGGAATCGGATCCTGGTTGGCGCCCTTTCTTCCTGAATCAGCTACCGGAACGGCCGAGGCGGTCGGTCCTCTTGTGGATATCCGTTGGCAGGAAGCATCATTTTGTGTGGGCGTCATTTCGCCGTGCCTTCTTGCAGTTTAACTCCTGTTGCCATTTCGTCCCCCGCCGTCAATCGTGGCGTCATGACGAGACCCGTAGCAGCTAGCAATACTCGTGCCGGGAGGCCGAAAAATCGGCGCAATGCTGTTGGCTGGTTGGGCACGCTACGTGCTTGGATTACCGCCTGGAGCGTGTGTGAAATTGCCAGAGGCCCTTGGAGAGTCAGCCGTGATTGTAGTTGAGCAGCGGCACCGCGTAGTGAGAAGGCAAGCTATGGCGTTTGCATTGCTCGGCCTTCTGCCCTTGCTAATGGGCGGATGCCCGCAGTTTCGCAACAGTTCCGTCGATGCCCTAGGCACGGCAACCAAGAGCGTCCTTTTGGGCGGTGGGGATACCAACGAGGCCCTTGATGTCGCCTCGCTAAGCGTGCTTGATAGCGCGATCGACCTGCTCTTTGACCAATTCCGGACAGATGACGCACGTCGGTGAGGTCGGGATGCACGTCCGTCGCGGGTCGCATCTGTCTGGGAAGTGACCGTGTCGCCCTGATCTAGCCCCAGCCTATTCCATGTCGTGGCATGTCATACACAGCCCAGAACCTTCCATAGGCACTGAAAGTAGGTTGGTGGTTCCTGCGTACAGGTCGTGGCAGGAGACGCAACTTACTTTGCCGTCCGGGAGTCGAACCGCGGTCGGCAGGAGGCTGGCTGGACGAACGCGCACCGCAGATTTCCCAACGTTAGTCCTTGGATAAAGCATGCCGATGGGGTGGTTGCGCTGCTTATCGGCAAAGCTGGCGGTGAAAGAGCTTCCACCGGCGTGATTCGTTGCTTCAGAGGCTGTGACGCCATCATGGCAATCAAGGCACTTCCTCGATTCAGAATCCAAGAGGCCGCTCATGCGGGATGATCTGGCGTTCTTTGAAGGAATCACATGGGCTTGTCCCTGCACCATCCAGTGCATCGAAGCCCCGCCACGATTGCCAGTGTTGCTGTGACATTTCACGCAGAACCAGGAGGTGTCCTGTTCAGAGTAGTCGCGAAGGTTGACTGGTCCGCCTCCCTCCAGGGATGGCAGCGAGTCGTGACACGTCATGCAGCCCACCGTGCCGTCGGGGTTCAAGGGCCAGTGCTTGGGTATGCTTACGGCCGAGGACGGAATCATGCCGACCGGGTGGTTGGAGAGCCCTGGACCTTCTCGAAGTTTCTGGGAGAGGCTCCTCTTGGCCCCAGGCCAACTCGCGTCGGATTCAATCGAGATCAGCCCGACAAGGGTCGCGGCAGCTATCAGGTGTGGAAGCAGCCTAGCTACACGATTCGAACAGCAATGCATCTTGGTGCCCCCCCGGAGATCACGTCTGGCACTCAAGAGAGTGCTTGACGCTAAGGCTCTGCCTCCAGGGGCGGATGTCGTGTCATGGATCAGGGTGTTGGCCCGCAGCCTCGGCGCAACCGTCGGCCACCCTCATGCATAGGTTCTACGATATCCCGGTGACTCCCCAAGTGGGTTCATATTTTCCATGGATCAGATACCCAGGCTAACCAGCCAGGCATGACGGTCCGAGCTAAGGCAGTGAGGCAAGACCCCGCTAATTCTCAAGAATAAGAATATCTGGCCGAGCGAATTCCGGACTTTGAGACAACTGGCCAGATATTTTCCGCTTGGTTCTCCCAATTGAGATCTGATCGAGGCCAGACGGCCAGGCACGGGCGGGCGTTGTGCTGGATCAGTCGCCGCTTCAATTCTTAATGGTGAGGATTGGCACGGTGGTTGCCCGTCGATTGAGTGCCCGGCGGTGCCGCCACATCGGATGGTGGGGCCGGGATGGCGTGCCGCTCATAATTCAAGGGGCGAATTCAGATGAATCTGATAGTTATCATCCTGCTCGGGCTCACTCACTTGGCATTTGCTGACCCGTTGGTGCATCAGGCCTCGCTCATCGATGGTCTTGAGCATCCAGCCAGAATAGCCATCACCGGAACTCAGGTTCTGGTGACAGATCCCCAAGCCAATGCGATCATCAGATATGACCTCGCCGGCAACTACTTGGGCGCTTGGAGCGAGCCGGCCGGTCCACTCGGTATTGCCGTGCATCCTGATGGCCGCATCTTCGTTTCACGGCGGGATGACGCCCGGGTTGCGGAATACGACGCAGCGTTCCTTTTTCAGCGTTTCGTGGCCGACGGCGTTGTAAGTTTTGTGACTCCGACTGACTTGGCCATGAACCCGGTCAGCGGCCGGCTATATGTAGTCGATAGCGGAGCGGACCGTTTCTATGGATTCGACGACGGCCAAACGCTGGCATTAATTGTCGGCATGCGCGGCAGCCTATCCAGCGAATTCAAGTACCCCAGTGCCATCGCAGTGGACACGGTCAATGATCGCGTTCTCGTCGCGGACCAGGAAAACTTCCGCGTCCAAGTATTCAGCAAGTCAGGCCTGTTCCAGTTCGCTTTCGGTTACCGCATCAAATATCTGCCCGGCGGATCGAGCGAGGGCTGGCTACCGCGGACTGCTGGATTGGCGGTCGATGCCACCGGAAGAATATATGTCACCGATGCCTTGATGAGCACATTGCGCGTGTTTGATTCTCTAGGTGCTGAGCTGGGTAAGGTCGTGGACTACGGCTCCAATCCCGGTGAGCTATATACGCCCGGCGGAGTAGCGTTGGATGCAGCAGGAAGGGTCTTCATCGCTAACAGCACATCTGGCGCGGTGGAGATTTTCGACGAACTTCCCGTGGCAGCGGTGGCTGGTTCAATATTCCGTGGTGCCAATGAAAGTCACTTTGACCGGCAACGGGCTGGGAAGTCTTCTGGAGACACGTTGCCGCTCGCAGCGACAGCCCTGGATAGCCCCAGGGCAGCTGCCCGCCAGGCAGGCTGGGATCCTCCGCACATGCTGGACGATCTTCTGTGTGCCCGCTGCCACGATGTAGACGGCCAACCGGGCGGGCACTTGGGTACCGTGGAGGGGCAGACCAACCTCTGCCTTTCGTGTCATACCGGAGCCGGACAGGCCTTTCGTACACTGATCCGGCCCTCGCAGAATCTGGGCATGTCCCACGCTTGGGGCGTGTCAGCCATCAATCCCGGATATGGGTCGGTGGGGCCGATGCCCGGAGGGGAGTTGGATGCCCATCTGGACGGCGGCGTCATCAAGTGCGCTACATGCCACAACCAACACAACAACGACGCAGCTACCCCTTTCTTGCGGGCAGCAGCCAACGCCATGTGCCAGGAGTGTCATGCTGACCACGTTATTCACACGCCAGAATCATCTTGGCAGCCCAGCTGCGTTGAATGTCACAACGCCCACGATGCGAGCGACCGCAATCTGTCCCTGGTTCAGGCATCAGTCTTCAACCAGACGTTAGGCATCGACCAGCCGGTGGTGTTCACCGCGACGTCCGGGCCTAACAGCTTCAACGACGGCGACCCCGCTCTCAATGACGGCATTTGCCAAGTATGCCACACCGACACGGCGTACCACCTATTTGATGGGACAGGGGCCGTCCACAACGACGGCACCGACTGCACCAGTTGTCATCCCCACGACGCGGGATTCATGCCCGCCGGGGGCGACTGCACATCCTGTCATGCAAGCCCCCAGGACAACGGCGACGGCGTGCCCGTGGGCGGTCGACGTGCGATGGTCGGCGAATTCCCAGCCGGTGATGCCCACGCTCACTATGGAGCCCAACTGGACAGTGCTTCATGCGTGATCTGCCACGACCAAGCGACCCACATGGATGGCTACGTCGATTTGCTAGACGCAGACGGTGGCAACGTGTACCGCTTCGTGCAGGTCGAAGATCTAACCGCAGACCCGGACCTGTCTGACTTCTGTTCTGCTTGCCACGACTCCGATGGTGCCACCAGGCTGCCCTTGCCGATGGACCCCTTCGGCAACGGCAACACACCGCCTAATGTAGCCACAAAATTCCTCGGCACCTTGCAGTGGGACGAAGAGTACGGTGACTTCTGCTTCGGCACCGAGGGGATGCTCAGGCCGGTCAACAGCCACCACGATATTAGCGACACGGACCAGGCATTTAGCGGGGCCAAGATCGAGTGTCTGGATTGTCACG